>JAYSYI010000540.1:0-10134 GCA_043727665.1 Limnoglobus sp.
AACCTCTGGCCGACATTCTCCGTTCGCGATCGTGGCGCGTGATGCTCGGCGTACTCGTCGTCTCACTGCTGTTCGCGTTCTACGCGGCGATTGCCGACATGGTGCGTGTGTGGAGCAATCAGGCGGATTACTCGCACGGGTTTCTCGTGCCGCTATTTTCCGCGTATCTGCTGTGGATACGTCGCTCGAAACTGCCTCCGTTGGTCGAATGGCCGGAATATTGGGGCTTGCTGCCGATCGTGCTCGCGGTTGCGCTGTCGAGTTGGGCGGGGATGACGAACATCGCGAAGGAGTTTTGCCAGGGTGTTAGCCTGATACTCGCGTTAGGCGGCGTCGTGGCACTTTTGCTCGGTCGGGCGGGGCTGCATTGGGCGTGGCCGAGTCTGGCGTTCCTCATCTTTATGGTAAAATTACCCGACCGCTTCGAGATTTTATTCACGTTCAAATTGCGACAAATTGCCACGACTGCGAGCAATTTTTTGCTGCAAACGATCGGCTACCCGTCGTACATTGCCGGCCAGGGCGGGACCGTCATCAACGTTGGCGACGTTCGCCTCGGCGTCGAGTGGGCCTGTTCTGGCCTCAGCATGGTGCTGACGTTCGTCGCGATTGGCACCGCGATGGCGCTGCTTATCACGCGGCCCATCGGCGACCGAATCTTCGTAGTCTTAACTACGATACCGATCTCGATCGTGTCGAATATTATTCGCATTACGATTACGGCACTCGTTTACATTGCCGGTTGGCATTGGCTCGGCGATAAGATCGTACACGACTTCGCGGGCTGGCTGATGATGCCGTTCGCGCTGGCGTTCCTTTGGCTGGAACTCAAACTCATCGACTGGTTGTTCGTCGTCCCCGAAGCACCGGATCGCGACGATATTTTGAAGTCCGCAACGGCAACGGCGGCGGCACAGTGGGTCGTCCCCGAACAACCGAATAACGACAAAAACGATCTGCCACCGGCCACTCCCAAACCGACGGGAGTCGCACCTTGATTGCCACACCCGTCCCAAGCCGGATCGCGCCAATCTACTGGTGGTTTGCGGTCGGCGTGATGGCGTTCACCGTCTACGGCAGTCTCGTGCCGTTCGAATATCACACGCTTTCGTTCTCGGATGCGACCGCGAAATTTCAAAAAATTCTCGGCGCACGGCTCGGCATCGATTCGCGTTCGGACTTCCTCGCAAATGGTTTGCTCGGGCTGCCGCTCGGGTTCTTTTTGCTGGCTGCGCTGCGTGCGGATCGCCGCCCGAATCCCGGTGCAACTGCGTGGACGGGCATTGCGGTCTGGCCAATGTGCGTCATTTTCGCGGCGAGTGTCGAGTTTAGCCAACTGTGGTTTCCCGGACGAACCTGCTCGCTTTCGGACATCGTCGCGCAAGCGATTGGCTCGGCCATCGGCATGTTCCTTTGGACAATGGTCGGTTCGACGCTGACCGAAACGCTGAAAGGCAGTCGGCACGGCGCGACCTGGCAGAGCACGGCGGGGCGATTGACGATTGCGTATCTCGGCGTGCTCGTCATCGCGCAATTGATGCCGTTCGACATTTCTGTGAGCGGCGCGGATTTGGCGCGGAATGTCCGCAATGCAACGATCGTCCCGTTCGGCGAACTGAACCGCGCCGATGTCGTTGAACCGTGGTCGAAAGTGCAATCGTGGCTCGAAGTTGCGGGGCTGTACTTCATCGGCGGCGTCTTGCTCGGCAGCATTCCCCGAACGAAAGCGAAGCGACGAATCCCACTCGGCATGCTGGTATTGTTGTGCGGCTTAATCCTCGGCATCCTCATCGAGACGGCACAACTGACGATTAAAACGCGCTCGCCGAGCGTCACCGATGCCCTCATCGGCGGCGCTTCGCTCTGGTTCGGCTGGGCGCTCGTGCAGCTCACGATTCAACAAGCGAATGGCGATGGTATCGAACTCGAAGCCGCACTGATTTACGGTCAGGCGTGGGGGTTGTTGCTGATCCTTATCAACTGGAACCCGTTTCAATTCAACATGGCCATCGTGCCGGGGCGGTGGCAGGCGATCAACTGGATGCCGTTCGCAAATGCCAGCGAGCGAAACTACTTATACAGCCTCGAACAAGCGATCGTGAAGACTTTGCTGTTCGCGATATTTGGCGTACTCGTCGTCGCCATCGGGCCGTTATCGGATGCATCCAAACGGATGCGCTTATTCGCAGGCGCGATTATTACCGGACTGATCGCGAGTGTGCTAGAGTTTGGCCAGTTGACATTATTGACGCGATTCGTCGAGCCTTCGGACGTACTCTTTGCATTGCTCGGCGGGTGGTTCGGCGGCTACGCGACATGGAAAATCCGCCGTGACGCAGGTGATCATTCGGCAAGCAAACCGATGCTCTTACCCACGACGGGACTGCCAAGATTGATTCGCGATGACCCGATACTGGTGCGAATCGACGGCGGACGCGGGGCACACTAGGCGATTTTTATTTGCGATGAGGTACGACTGGTGTCATTAGAAAGCAGCACGGATGCGAACCGGATTTTATTCGTCAAAGAGCGTATGGCATGGCCGCGCTCGAGTGGGCACGACGTTCACACGTTTTACATGATGCAGGCCTTGGCGCAATCGGGGCACTCGGTCGCACTCGCGACATTCGACGCATCGCCTGCCGAGGCGACCGCGAACGGCGGCCTCGAAGCCGAATTCTGCTTCCGCGAGGCCAATCAATACGTGAATTTGACACCGATCCCGCTGACCAAATGGCAGGAAAAATTCCGCAGTTACTGGGGGATTTCGCACGAACGCATCCATTGGGTCGCGAGTGTCGCAAAGGAATTTCGTGCAGATGTTGTCGTGGTTTCCGGGCTGAACGTGCTGCCGTACCTCGGGGCGTTACCCGCGGAAACGACGAAGATTTGGTACGCGGCGGACGAGTGGGTTTGGCACCATTGGTCGCAACTTCGCGTTTTGCAAAAATCGACCTGGCACGAAGCGAAAGACGGATTTTTGAAGGGCATGTACGAACGTGCGTATCGCCCGCTGATCGACCGCAACTGGGTGGTTTCCGCCGCCGATGCGAAGGCGTTTCGCTGGCTCGTCGGCTGCCGAAACAACGACGTGATCCCCAACGGCGTCGATGCCGATTACTACGCGCCGGGCGACGAAACGCCGGCCACGAACAGTTGCGTGTTCTGGGGGCGGCTCGATTTCGGCCCGAACATTCAAGCGGTCGAGTGGTTCTGCAATCGCGTGTGGCCGAAGGTGCGGGCGCATGTTGCCGATGCAAAATTTAACATCTACGGCTTCCAACCGGGTACGGAAGTGATGAGGTTTCACGGCAAGAATGGCGTCTGCGTCACCGCCGATTTGCCCGATATTCGTACCGGTGTGCGGTCGAATGCCGTCGTCGTGCTGCCGTTTGTCAGTGGTGGTGGCATCAAGAATAAATTGCTCGAAGCCGCCGCGTTGGGGATGCCGACGATCGCCACGCCGCGCGTGGTGGCCGGGCTAAACGGACAACCGCCGATACCCGCGTACCGAACGCCGTCCGAATGGGCGACGGCACTCACCGCACTTTGGCAAAACTCTGCAAAACGCGAACAACTCAGCCGCGATGTTCGTTCGTGGGTGGTCGAACATCATACATGGTCTGCATGTGCGGATATCGTGACCGATGGCATTCGAAAGTCGCATAAACCACAGCCCAAAGAAAATACACTCGCTTTACGTTAAGTATCGGATACCTACGCAACCGCGCGCACCGACATGAAACAATATCTCTTTCTCATCGCGCTGACATTCTTCGGGGTTGTCAGTTCGTTCTGGTGGACGCCGTACGCGGGTGTGGCACTGTACTATTTCTATGCGATTCTCCGCCCGCAATTCCTGTGGAAATGGACACTCGACTCCGCACCCGTGTCGATCCCGTGGTCGTTCTGCGTCGCGGGTTCGGCGATTGTCGGGTACATGGCGTGGTCGTTCGGCATTCTTTCGTTCGGCAAACGCGAATCGTCTTTGATGCGCTATCGGCCCAAGTTTACGCTGGCCCACAAGCTGATGATGATGTTCGCATTCTGGATCGTGTGCAGTTACGCGCGGTCGAACGATCAAGCGACATCCGAAGAATGGTTCGGCGAATACCTCAAAATCTTTGCGATGTACTACCTCGCATCGCGAGTTGTACGAACCCCCACGCAGATATGGGGATTGTTCATGTTGGTGGTGACGGCAGTCGGATATATCGCGTATGAAGCCAACATGATTTATCTACAAACGGGTAAGCTCATCTTATACAGTCGCGGTTTTGCGGGCCTCGATAATAACGGTGCGGGACTGATGCTCGCGCTTGGCGTGCCCCTCTGTTACTTCGCCTGGGAGATGACAAAAGGCTGGTACCGTTACGGTTTCCTGATTCTGATTCCCGTCATCGTTCACGCAGTGCTCGGCACCTATTCGCGCGGGGCGATGGGGTCGATGATTGTTGCGTTGCCATTTTATTTGCTGTACACGAGATACAAGAAGTTCTTCGCGTTCCTGCTCATGTGCGGTGTGTTCGCGCTGCCGTTCATGGCGGGCAAGGAAATTCAGGATCGCTTCTTTAGCATCGAGAAACGCGAAGTCGATAGTAGCTATCAGGCCCGTGAATTGAGTTGGCGAATTGCTAAGGAGATTGCCTGGGATTACCCGATCTTCGGTGCGGGGATTCGCTGTTCGAACAAGGAAATGAAGCAGCGCGGGGCCGACATGGAAGGACGCACCATTCACATGTTATACCTGCAAGTGGCGGCAGATAGCGGGTGGATCGCGCTGCTGATTTACGTCAGCATGGTTATTGCGACATTCATTTCGATCTGGCGAGCGAGGCGACGGCTCTGGCGTCGGACAGATCCCGAATCGATGCGTGCGACCGCGATTCTGGGCGGTATCGAATGCTCGCTGATTAGCTTTTTGGTCGGGGCAACGTTTTTGTCGCTCGAGGTGTTTGAGATTTCGTACTTGCTGCTGTTCATCGGCACGCAAGTGTGGGCATTGCTGAACGCGACGGATACGACGGTGAAGGAAAACCTGCCGGGGCAATGGGCTGGTGCTCGCTATCCGTTGCCGAATGTGCAAAGTCGGCGTGCCCAGCCACCACCGCCACGTGGTCCAATGCCCCGACCGATGCCACAGGCGGCACCCGACAACGGCCAAACCCGACCGGGGTTTCCGCAACGATGAGTGTCACCCCACTGTCAGTGCCCGATGAACCGCAGTCGCGGCCGATTCGCGTGGGCTTCGTGTTGCACGTCATGCAAGTGGCCGGTGCCGAAGTCCTGGTAAAAGAGGCGATTCGTCGTTTGGGTGATGCCATCATCCCGACGGTGTTCTGCCTCGATCGCGTCGGTCCACTCGGCGAAGAACACATCGCGAATGGCGGCGATCTCGTCTGTTTCCATCGCCGTCCGGGTCGCGATTTTCGCGTATCGTGGAACCTCGCAAAGGAAATCCGCAAGCGCAAAATCGACGTCGTTCACGCACACCAATACACGCCGTTCTTCTACTCGGCGTTTGCGAAACCGCTCGTCCGCCCGATGCCGCGACTGATCCTCACCGAGCATGGCCGGCACTATCCGGACATCGTTTCGCCGTACCGCCGTGCGTTCAATCGCATCGTCCTCGATCGCGCCGCCGATGCCGTCAACGCCTGTTGCGGGTTCAGCGAGAAGGCGATGCGCGACCTCGATGGCTTCCGTGGCGCTCGCATCGAAGTCATTGAAAATGGCATTGAAGTCGCTCGCTACTCGACGGTCGCGGATAAGACTGAACTGCGACAGCGATTCGGATTCAATCCGCAACGCCGATACATCGCACATGTCGCCCGGCATCATCCGGTCAAAGACCAGAACATGCTCATTCGCGGCTTCGCACTTGCCGCCGCGACGATTCCCGATGTCGATTTGCTGATGGTCGGCGATGGCCCGCTTCGTGGCGAACTCGAAGAACTCACGCGCACGTTGGGCATCGCAAGCCGCGTGATTTTCCTCGGTATCCGCAGCGATGTCCCCGATGTTTTGCGCGTAGCCGACGCCTTCGCACTGACCTCCGTATCGGAGGCGGCATCGCTAACGTTGCTCGAAGCGATGGCCACGGGCTTGCCCGTCGTCGTCACCGATGTCGGCGGAAATCCGGAAATTATCCGCCACGAACGCGAAGGGTTACTCGTCCCACGCAGCGACGCCAAAGCTTGCGGTGAAGCGTTCACGCGATTGATGCGCGACCCCGAATTGGCCGCGCGACTCGGGAAAGCCGGTCGCGAACGGGCCGTGGAAAAGTACCAACTCGAACAAACCGTACGTGCCTACCATCGTCTTTACCGTCGGTTGTCCGGCATATGAAACGCATACTCAAACGCATCGTCCACCTCGTCGCCACGCTATTCGTGTCACCGGTGATCGCATCGTACTATTTGCAATCGCTGCTCTTGGGTAAGGATCGCCCGCTCGAAGGTTGCTCGCAATTTCTCTCGCTCTTCCCCGGCATCAGCGGCAACTTCCTGCGTGCGGCGTTCTATCGTGCCGTGCTGCAAAATTGCGATCGCTCCGCCGACATTGGCTTCGGTACGATCTTCTCGCAAGCGGGCGCGAGCATCGCCGAGAATGTGTACATTGGGCCACGCTGCACGCTGGGCCTCGTCCGCATCGAGCGTAATGTGCTGATCGCGTCCGGCGTGCAAATTCCGAGTGGCGGGCAGACTCACTATTTCGACGACCCGAACGTGCCGATTAAAGACCAGGGCGGCGAGCGAAACCTCGTCACGATCGGCGAAGGCGCTTGGATCGGCAGCGGTGCGATTGTGCTTGCAAATGTGGGTAAAGGCAGCATCATCGCCGCCGGTGCGGTCGTTACGAAGCCAATCCCCGACAACGTGATCGCCGCCGGGGTGCCCGCGAAAGTGCTACGCGGGCGATTTGACATCGTCACATCATAAACCACAATACGGTTACACAAAACGCGACGAACACGAATGCCACGCCGGCCACAAGTAACAATTTCGCGCGCTTCACGGCCTTCGCTTTCTGCGGCACGAACATACTCCATTCGCCGAACGTATCGGCTGACACCGCAGTGTCAGTTTCGGGTGCGGTTGCCGTGGGATTTTCGCGCCACCAGTTGCGGCTCCAGCCGTACTTCATCATCAAAATCACCGGTCGGCATAGCGATTTCGTCTCGAATTCGCTCAGTGTATTTTGCACGTAATCGAAGAACCAACTCGCCCTCTCAAGGTACTTAGCCTTCTCCACGCCGCTCGCATGTTTCGCCGCGTATTGGAACACCTCGACCTTGCGCATGTCCTGCGCAGCCCACGTCTCGTTCGGGTACTGCAACTTCTCCGGCGTGTCCAGAATCGGGCGTTCGTTCGTCGTCATCCAGCGTGCGTAATGTAAAAGCGAGAGGCGGGCATACGCATACGTGCGGTCAAGTTGTCCGAGTTCAATTTTGTAATCGAGGTAACGCCCCAATGCTTGCAGTGTCATCGTGTAAAACCAACGCAGTTCCGCGTTCAGCAAGTCGAGCCGTTCGAGGTTCTGCTTGGGGTGAACGACGCGGCGAATCAGTTGCTCCGCTTTCTCCAGGTAGCGGTTTTCGTGCGTCAGTTGGTGGCCGACAATCAATGCCAGGATCGAATTCGCGGCCGCGCGGCCGGGGCCGTGATAGCCGCCGCCGCCGGACTCCGTGGCCAGCCCTGTGTACTCGCGGGAGAGGTAGCGAAACGGCGTTTTCGCTGGGTTTTCCATGTGAATCACGAAGTTCGCGAGGTCGATGGCGGTGTCGCGATAGAGCGTGTTCCCCGTGAGAAAATAGCCGAGCATCAGCCCCGCGTTGTAGTTGTGCGACGATGCCGGGCCACCGCCGACGGCGTACGATTTCTTCAGCATCTTCGCCGTCTCGCCGAGCTCGTCCATCTTTTTTGTGAGGCTTTCAACGGGGCCGCGCGTCAGCGATTTCGGGTAGCTCCGGTGCGTGCCGGTGTCGGCGTCGGCGTAGTGGTACGTGTGCCAAAACAGCCCACGGTTGTAGGCCGCCTTGTCGCCATCGGTGTGGTAAATGTCGATGTCGCAAGTGTGGTCCGCACACTCGATTCCCTGCGATAACCAGCGCGTGTCGCCACTGCGAAAAAACTGTATCAGGAACGCCGCCACGCAGTCGTACTGGTTGTTGTAGTGCGAAATCATCGGCGACTTTCCCGCCCAACCGACCGCTTCATGATCGCCATAAATATCGCCAAAATTCCGCCAGCCATACTCGTCGATCGTCTCGCGTTTCGTCAAAAATGTATCCGGCCCCTCGATCGCTTGATCGACGAGTGCCAAGTATTTCGCATGCGGATCGCCCGCCTTCGGCGTCAGATATTCAATCGCCCCCGAAGCCGCATACCACTCTGGCGACGCGGTGCAAATGATGGGCGAGCGACACCAAACCATCGGCTCATCGGTGATCGTGTCTTTGCCAAACGCCACATAGAATGTGTGCGTTTTCTGCTCGCCACCTTGGAGTTCGTGTAATTCGTTTGAGTTTCGAGGAAATAGATCAAGCGACAATTCCGAAGACGATAGTTTAGATGCTTTGGGGAAGTTCTCCCAGAATCCGGGAATTGTCATTCCTGCGAATCTCCCCTCGTTTCGGCAGCCGATTATCGGTGATGCTCGAGATTCGTAACCAGTGCTCTCTCCGGCTTCGACGACCTTGTAACCGCGATCTCTAAACGGCAATTTTCTGTACCGATCGACGTGATTCGAACTATTCCAATTATCGCTGCCACTCGACTCTTGCCTAATTTCGATTGGCGAATTCTTTACGTTAACGGGCTTGCCACGCTCCGCAGAAAGTAGCATTTCTGCCGCGAGCCAACCCTCGGCACGAACGGTCCAACTGAACTCCCGGAGGTATACTGAACCCGGCATACCAAGATCCCAGTTTCCGCCAGGGTGCGAAGCAGGAGCTGGGTTTCGTACTGTCACCGTGACGCGGGCAACCGGTACGACATCAAATATTTTCACACTCCCGAATACTTCGAGTCTTCCCCCCCCCATGCCAATTGGCGGCGCTTCCGATTCGAGCTCATCGTAGACAT
The DNA here is from genome assembly GCA_043727665.1 of Limnoglobus sp. Taxonomy (GTDB): domain Bacteria; phylum Planctomycetota; class Planctomycetia; order Gemmatales; family Gemmataceae; genus Limnoglobus. Next base: position 9,087 of record JAYSYI010000540.1, read on the forward strand.
CATTCGCGTTGTATCCGAAATGCACGCAACTGCTGATCGGGCCAGTTCTCTCAAGTTTTATGGGCTGTGTGATCCCCTGTTTCGTAACGCCTCGGCCTGTTATCGAGATTGACGAACTGCAAATAATCTGGCACTTTTTACCCTTCTCATATTGCACCTCGGCGATGATCATGTCGCCTCGATCACATACAGCGATATTTCCCCAACTTGTCTCCAAATCGACCGATACACTCTCGTCAGTTTTAGATTGCTGGTCACTCCGGGTGACTCGATCACTTATTACAATGCTGTATCCGCTCTCGCTTTTGCCGTCCCAGGTTGCCAAAAAATCGAACAGGCACCAGCGTATGCTGCCATCTGGCCAACGGTCGAGCGTTTTCGTTTGCAAGATTTGCGGCGAACCATCGGGGCCGATGAGTTGGAAGTATTTCTCATCCGAGATCGCGCCGCGTGGCCACGGTAAACCGACAGAGACGGGTTCTCCGCGACGCGCGCATGGCTCCAACGTGTGAAACGATAACGGGCACGAAAACTTTGTCGGCATGAACGCTCTCTGTTTGGGCGATTCTGTTCCATAATGAGTTTATGACACCAACCGCCGCTCGCCCTCTGGTCGTATTTGCCGACGACTGGGGCCGCCATCCTTCGAGTTGCCAGCACTTGATCGGCAAGTTGCTCGGGCATCGCGAAATCCTCTGGGTGAACACCATCGGCACCCGCCCGCCACGGCTCGATTTGTCGACTTTAAAGCGCGTTGCAGGCAAGTTGAAATCGTGGACGAGTGGCGCGCGTAAGCCCACGGATTCTGTGGACATCGAACAACAATCCCCGCGCATCCTTTCGCCGAAAATGTGGCCGTCGTTTTACTCGCGAATGGCACGTTCGTTGAATCGCAAATTGCTCCTGCGTGCGTTGCGGCCCGCGTTCGAATCGCTGTCGCAAACGCCGAACGTCATCACCACGTTGCCGCTGATTGCCGACCTCGTTGGGGAACTGCCCGCGAACCGCTGGACGTATTATTGCGTCGACGATTTCAGCGTCTGGCCCG
>JAYSYI010000541.1:0-10130 GCA_043727665.1 Limnoglobus sp.
TTCGCTTTTCGCGTAGATGGTTGAAGGATCTTCGATATCGGTATCCGCCAAATGCACCGGCTTGAATGATAACTGCTTGCTTCGGAACAGATCGCGTGCGCGACTGCGGGCAATTAATACGAGCCACGCACGCACGCTGCCACGCTCGCTATCGAAGCGGGCCGCACTGCCCCACGCTTGCCAGAATATTTTCTGGAGCACATCTTCGGCATCTTCGCGAACAGCCAACAGCTTTAAAAGCAAGCCATAAATGTACGGTGCGTGCCGTGCGTAGAAAGTATTCAGCGCATCTTCCTCGCCGTCGGCCATGCGTGCCAAAAGTTGTTCGTCGATGGTGGGTGGGCGATTCATTCGCAAAACAAAGCCCTTTTCCTGTTTGCAACGCGACAACGTTACTTGGTGAAACGTCCGCTGTGGTTGATACGCATGCAAGGCCAATGCGGTTTGCTCATTTGAAAACACATTGCAAAAATTCTGCCAGAGTGAAAAAATAAAAATAGCGTCGCGCTTCGTTGCGAAAGTGCCAAATTGAGAACTTAGCCTTTCGCACAAGCCATTTCTATCCCCGCTTCCTGTGTAATTCAGGCGATTACGTTTTCGGTAAAAACTCACAAACTTTTTGTTTCGCGCAATCCGAAAGGCAGTGGGCCTGCGTACTAAGTGTTGTTTTCTTGTTGGACCGCCGCTCAACTGTGAGCGAACGGCTGCCAATACAACACAATCTATTTCATTCAAGCCAGGGAGATTCATTATGGCGAATTCGCGGAAGAAGCCACCGCAGCGTGGGGCGTTTCGCCCGACCATCGAACATCTCGAAGGCCGCGATGTGCCGACGGCATTGCTAGGTTTGACGAACGCGAATGCGTTGCTTAGCTTCGATAGCGCCACGCCGGGCACCGCTACGACGACCGCAGTCACGGGTCTGATTACAGGCGATAATCTCGTAGGGATCGATTATCGCCCGTCGAACGGCGTGCTATTCGGCGTCTCGAGTACGAGCCACATTTACACGATTAATGCGAGTACGGGAGTCGCTACGGTAGTGAATGCAACGGCATTCTCGCCCGCAATTTCCGGCACAGGCGTTGGGTTCGATTTTAACCCCGCTGCCGATAAACTTCGCATCGTGACGAGCAGTAACCAGAGCTTACGGGTTAACGCGGACACTGGTGTAACAGCCGCCGCAGATACGGCTCCGTTTTACAATGCGATGAGCTACAACGATTTCTTCGGGACGGCCGCCGTCACGCCACAACTGGCTGCCGCTGCGTACACGAAGAACGCGGATCCCACTACTGGCGCGACGGTCACGACGCTGTACGGCATCGATTCGAACTTGGACACGCTCGTCATTCAGGGAGGGCCGGATGGCACGCCCTCACCGAACACGGGTGAACTCACCATCGTCGACATTCTCGGCTTCGATGCCGGTGTCGATACGGCGTTCGATATTCAGGCAGGCACCGATGCCGCATTCGTGTCAACGGGTAGTATGTTGTATTCGTTGAACATCACGACGGGTGCGAGTACCAAGCTCGGTACGATCGTCGGATCACCTAGCCTGCTAGGCCTTAGCGTGGTTCCGAGTGCCACGGGTGCGGGTACGCTTTCGCTGCCGGCCTCTGCACTTAGCTTCCCCGCGAACCGTGGCCCGCTCGCCGTGACCGTCACGCGAACGGGTGGTGCAACGGGTGCGGTCGCGATCAATTACGCCACGACGGACGGTACCGCCATCGCTGGTACCGATTACTTCCCTGGCTCTGGAACGCTCAATTTTGCCGACGGTGTTACGAGCCAAACGGTGTTCCTCAGTTTGCCGGCAGGTGCGGCAACGGCTAGCCCCGCGAAGACCTTTACGATCGCACTGAGTGCCCCAGTCGGTGCCACTCTTGGGACCACGAGCACCGCGACGATCACGATTCCTGCGGTAGCCACTTCGCCCGCACCAGTGCGATTCGTTGCGGTCGGTGGTGGTGTGGGAAGTGCGCCGCAGGTCGAAGTCCGCAACGCCGTAACGGGTGCGAGCGTCGGTTCGTTTCTCGGTTACGAAGCCACGTTCACTGGCGGTGTGACAGTAGCCACCGGCGATGTCAACGGCGACGGTACTGACGATGTCATCGTCGGTTCGGGCGTCGGTGGTGGTCCGCGGATCCGCGTATTCGATGGAACTACGCTCGGTTCGGCAACGCCGACGATCTTGTCGGACTTCTTCGCCTACGAATCGACTTTCCGCGGCGGCGTTACTGTTGCGACAGGCGATGTCGACGGCGATGGTTTCAAAGACGTGATTGTCGGTTCGGGTAACGGCGGCGGACCACGCGTTCGAGTCTTCGACGGGGCCCAACTCTCTGCGGGCACGCAGACAACACTCGCCGATTTCTTCGCGTACGAGTCCACATTCCGCGGCGGCGTTAACGTCGGTTCGGGCAACTTTAACAACGATAGTTTCGACGACATTATCGCGGGTGCGGGTGTCGGCGGCGGGCCTCGCGTTCGCGTATTCGACGGTAAAACGCCAACAACGACGCTAACCGATTATTTCGCTTACGACAGTAGCTTGCGTAGCGGAGTGACGGTTGCGGCAGGTGATATTAACGGCGACAGCAAGACGGATGTCATTACCGGTTCGGGCATTGGTGGCGGCCCGAACGTTCGTGGATTTAGTGGTTTGACGCAAACGAGCATCGCGAATTTCTTCGCTTACGGCGATACGGATCGTGGCGGCGTTCGTGTGGCGACGGCCGACTTCAACAATGATGGCGTCTCCGAGATCGTTACCGGTTCCGGCCCCGGTGGGCCACGTACTGTCAAATTCCTCGGTAGCACCGGCACCACGCTGTTTAGCTACGACGCCTTCAATACCAGCTTCACTGGCGGCGTATACGTCGGGTAATACGAAGTTTTTATTCCCGTTTTTCTTTTGGAGTTTTAAGATGAAATCGAAGACCGATTATGTGCAAGAACTGACGCGACGTGCGTTCGGCCAACGCGGCATCACCACAGCGGCACTGGCCGCAGCAGGTGTGGCCATGGCATCGCAACCGGCTGCGGCCGCAGGCGTCGCCCTCCCGAACCTGTACCCACGTTCGAATGCGATGCAATTCAATTCGATCCGTGACGACGAGAATATTCACGTGTCGTTTCTGGTCACGGCACTCGGTTCTGCGGCTCGTCCGAAGCCGACGTTCCGCGGCCTGCTCCAGCCGAATATCAAAGCGTTTGGCACCGTTTCGAATGCACTCGAAAACACCGGTTGCGGTGCGTACCTCGGTGCCGTGCCAATTCTATTTAGCAAGCAATATCTCGCCGCCGCTGCGTCGATCGCCTTGATCGAAGCCCGCCATGCCGGTTATTTGAACGTGCTGTTCAATCTCGAATCGACTGTGAACGTACTCGGGACGCAACAGGAATTCGAAACGCCGCTGACCGTGGCCCAAGTGGTGAACTTGGCCTCGCCATTTATCGCGGGCCTCAATGGCGGCCCACCACTGACGTTTAACGCGACGCCATCGCGTGCGAACGACATCGCGATTCTCAACTTCGCGCTGGCGCTCGAGTATCTCGAGGCCGAGTTCTACAACACCAACGTGCCCGTGTACTTCCCATAATGAATGTGCCGGATCGCAGAACGAACAAACCCTCATCGAGATGAACGGTGAGGGTTTGTTCTATTGATGCTACCGACCTCATAGAGGCCAGCTACAATTGCGGGGGTCGCGATTACACTTTGACGCCGTGGCTGATGACGGTGGAGCCGTTCTTGCCGGAGGTCACCGCGTACTCGCCGGTTGCAGTGAATGCCTTTTCGACGAGTTCTTCCTGCTCGTGATGGTGGATTGAATGCGAGCCGGTAGCGGGGCTAGCGCTCGAGTCGCGACCGATGTACTCGAACGAGAATCCCATCGCCCGCAAACGGGCTTCGACGAAGAACCAGCCGCCCATGTTTTGCGATTCCTCTTGCACCCATTTCCACTCGTTGGCTCGACGATACTTTGTCAGGATTGCTTTCAGAACGTCGAGCGGCCACGGGTAAAATTGTTCTAGCCGCAAGATCGCGACATCGTCGGTGCCGAGTGCGATTCGCTTGGCGAGCAGGTCGTAATAGACTTTCCCGCTGCACAAAATTACCCGCTTCACACGGTCGGCGGCGGGGAGTACATCGTCAATCACTTCTTGGAATCGACCGTTCGTGAAGTCTTCGACGGGCGACAACGGCAACCGCAGTAGCGACTTCGGCGTCATCACGATCAGCGGTTTGCGGAACGTACGTTTTACCTGCCTTCGCAGCGCGTGGAAGTAGTTTGCGGGCGTTGTGAAGTTACACACCTGCATGTTGTTTTCCGCACACAATTGTAGGAAGCGTTCCGGGCGTGCGGATGAGTGCTCCGGGCCAGCGCCTTCGTAACCGTGCGGCAGTAGCATCACGAGGCCACTCGCGCGGTTCCACTTCGATTCGCCCGAGGCGATGAACTGATCGATGATGACTTGCGCGCCGTTCACGAAGTCGCCGAACTGCGCTTCCCACATCACGAGTGCGTTCGGGTCGTCGAGCGAGTAGCCATACTCGAAGCCGAGGACGGCGGCCTCGCTGAGGTTGCTGTCGTAGGCATCGAACGCAGCCTGTTTGGGATCTAGACAAGCGAGTGGGCAGTGCGGGTTGCCATTCTTGTAATCAAACAAATATGAGAAGCGGTGGCTGAACGTGCCGCGGCGACTGTCTTGCCCGCTGAGGCGAACCGGGTGGCCTTCGAGCACGAGCGAACCGAACGCGAGTGCCTCACCCATGCCCCAATCGAGCTTGCCGCGATTGGTCACTTCCATACGGCGCTTGCGCAAAATCTCCGCGAGCTTCGGGTGCAACGTGAAGCCTTCGGGAACGCGATCGACTTCGGCCGCGATGCGGTCCGCCACGGCTTCGGTGATCTTCGTCTCGACGGGCGTGTGACTGTATTTATTCGTGATGCCATCCCAGCGAGCACCGAAGCCTTTCATTCCCTTCTTGCGTGGCGGGCCGTCTTTGACTTCGTTCAGTGCGGAATCGAGTTGGCTTTTGAACTCGGCATCGATCGCATCGGCTTCGCCGGGCGTCAGCACCTCTTCGGCAATCAGCTGCTTCGTATACACCACCGAGGCGCTTTCCTTCTTCTTGATAATCTCGTACTCGACCGGCTGTGTGTACGATGGCTCGTCGCCTTCGTTGTGGCCCCAGCGCCGGAAGCAGACCATGTCGATGACCACGTCGCTCTTGAATTGCTGGCGAAACTCGAGTGCCAACTCGGCGATATACACGCACGCTTCGGGGTCTTCAGCGTTCACGTGGAAAATCGGTGCCTGAACGAACTTCGCGATATCGGTGCAATACTGCGTGCTGCGCGAGTCGCGCGGACTGGTCGTGAAGCCGATCTGATTGTTCACAACCACGTGCAGCGTGCCGCCGGTGCGATACCCCGCAAGGTTTGCCATATTCAGCGTTTCCGCAACGAGGCCCTGACCGGCCATTGAGGCATCGCCGTGGATCAACAACGGCACGCCCGTCGAACGCTCGGTGTCGCGGTGCAACTGCTGCTTCGCACGCACACGCCCTTCGACTACGGGGTTCACTGCTTCGAGGTGGCTCGGGTTCGGTGCCAACGACAGGTGAACCGATCCACCATCGGATGTCGTCACGTCGGCCGAAAAGCCTAAGTGATACTTCACGTCGCCATCGCCGCCTTCACTGGCGTCGGCGATGTAACGATCTTGGAACTCGTTGAAAATCTCCTCGAACGGCTTGCGAAGCACATTCGCAAGCACATTCAACCGCCCGCGGTGCGCCATGCCGATAACGAGTTCCTTCACGCCCATTGATGGCGATTTGTCGACGATCGCATCAAGAATCGGCATCAGCGTCTCGCCGCCTTCCAACGAGAAGCGCTTCTGCCCGACGAACTTCGTGTGCAAATATTTCTCGAAGAGTTCCGCGTAGTGCAGCGTCATTAGCGTGCGGATTTTTTGCCGTTTCGACAGGTTCGGCCGATTGCGTCGCGGTTCCATTCGGCTCGCGAGCCAGGTGCGGGCGGAGATGTCTTGAATGTGCATGTACTCGACGCCGATCGTGCGGCAGTACGTTTCCTTCAGCGTTTCGTAGACGAATTTCAGTGGCTTCAGCCCTTCCATCCCGAAGTACATCGAGGCATCGACGGTTTGTTCGAGGTCCGCTTCCGAAAGGCGAAAGCGATCGAGGCTAATCAGCCACGGGATTTGCGTGGGTGCCGGGTGCAGTGGGTCGAGGTATGCAGCGAGGTGGCCGAGATCGCGATACGATGTAATCAGCCGCACGACACCGGTTTGCAACCGCGTTTCGACGCTGGTGATCGAGCCGGTTGGGGCGGTGGATTCGTTCGGGGTTTTGCCTGCAAACTCCATCCCCGCGAAGAACGCCTGCCATGTCGGATCGACGCTCGCCGGGTCCGTTTGCCACTGCGTGTACGTGCTTTCGAGGAGTTCTTGATTGTAATGATTCGCGAAAGTGTCCCGAGTCATCGATTCGCTCCGAAGCCCCGCACGCAGCCGGGTGTGATGAACGTCGTCCGTAAGGTTATCCATAGTCTACGCACGGACCCCGACAAGGAACGTGGACGCAAGCGAGTGACGGAAAGTTTCTTGCGCATCGCGGTGCTCGGCAATAGAAATTTGGTTCTAGAATCCAGCGTGGCTTTAGTGCCGTTTCATCGGAATACCAGATCGAAGAGGCCATCGTGGTGCCAAAATCGCGCGTACGCAAGTTGTTGCCGATTGTTCTGCTGATCGCCATCGTCGGAGTAGGCGTTTCCCTGCTGATGAAACGCTTCCCAAACTGGGCGGATAGCGAGTCGTTCGATGCGGCCCAGGCGGCGAAACTGCAAGCAGCGAACCTCACTGCGCCGGTTGCGAACGTGACCGATTCGTGGCCGCAGTGGCGTGGGCCGAACCGCGATGGCCGCGCCGCCACAACGGCGATTCGCACCGATTGGGCAACGAATCCACCGAAACTCATGTGGTCGACGCCCATCGGCGGTGGTTACTCCACGTTCGCGATTGTCGATGGCCGTGCGTACACGCAAGACTACACGAGCAACAGCGAAGGCGTGGTGTGCCTCGATGCAAAATCGGGCCGCAAAATCTGGGAGCATCGCTACGCGGTCGATTATTCGCCGCTGCGCATGGGCTACGCGGCCGGTCCTCGCGCGACGCCAACGGTGAGCGATGGCCGCATTTATACCGTCGGTGCCACGGGTGTGTTTCTCTGCTTGGAAGCGAACGGCAAGATGCCGAAAGAACTCTGGCGGCACGATCTATTGCAGGAATTTCGCGCGTCGATCCCAAGTTGGGGTGTCGCCTGTTCGCCGCTGATTTCGGGCGATCTCGTCATCGTTCAGCCCGGTGGCAAAGAGGGTTCCGTTGCGGCGTTTCATAAAATGACTGGCGAACTTCGCTGGAAAACCTGCAATAACCCGAGCGGGTACAGTTCCCCCGTGGAAGCGACGATTGCGGGCGTTCGCCAAATCGTGGCCGTCACCGGCGATGCGGTGCTCGGGATTCGCCCCGACGATGGTCAGTTACTTTGGTCGCACGATTGGCGCACGCAGAACAACGGCAATGTCGCCACGCCCGTTGTGGTCAACGACTGGATTTTCATTTCCTCAAACTATGGCAAAGGTTGTACGCTGCTGCACATCGAGCCATCCGGCGATGGTTTCGCCGTGAATCCCGTGTATTTCCGCAAAGGCCGCGGGATGCAGAACCATCACTCGACGAGCGTGCATCGCGACGGATACATCTACGGGTTCGACAATGACACGCTGACGTGCCTGAATTTACGCACCGGCGAAGTGCAACCCGACTGGAACGGCCAGCGAACATCCGACGGCAAACGCATCGACAAAGGCAGCCTCATTCTTGCCGACAAATTCCTTGTCGGCCTGACGCAAACTGGCAACCTCTTCCTTGCCGAAGCCACCCCCGAACGCTTTCTGTTTCACGGAATGCTGGAGAATGTGCTCAGCGGAAACGAATGTTGGGCCAGCCCCGTTCTGGTCGGCGGCAATCTCTACCTGCGCGACGGCACGAAAGCGAACTGCTGGACGCTACCGGTAACCGCACCGTGATCGCGGTCGTTTTTCTTTTTGCGCCTATAATTCCTGCGTAGCAGATTTCGACCCGCCGACACGCCTATTCATGTTCAGGAGAAGTTATGAAACGTTTCGCCGCACTGTTCGTTGTCGCGGTGGCATTCGCCGCCGCATCCGGTGAAGAAAAAGGGAGCACAAAAGTGAGTGGACCGCTCGATTTCAAGGTAAAAGGCATCGACGGCAAAGACGTAGATCTCTCTGCGTACAAAGGCAAAGTCGTCCTGTTCGTGAACGTCGCCAGCAAGTGTGGCTACACATCGCAATACAAGGGCCTCGAAGCCATTTACCAGAAGTACAGCAAGGATGGCCTCGTCATCGTCGGCGTGCCCGCCAATGAATTTGGCGCACAAGAGCCAGGTACCGACGACGAAATCAAAACCTTCTGCGAAACGAACTACAAAGTCACGTTCCCGATGCTGTCGAAGATCGCCGTCAAGGGCGACGCCATCGCGCCACTCTACAAGTACCTGACGTCCAAAGACACGAACCCCAAGTTTGCAGGCGACATCGGTTGGAACTTCGAGAAGTTCCTGATCAATCGCAAAGGCGAAGTCGTCGCCCGATACAAGTCCGGCGTCAAGCCCGAGTCCGACGAGATGACCAAAGCCATCACAACCGAACTCGAAGCGAAGTAAGTACAAATCCCAGGGCACGACGTCCCCGTCGTGCCCTGGGTCTTACGGCACTGGCAAGTGATCCAATACCCGCTTCACCACATCGTCGGGACGCAATTCTTCGGCTTCGGCTTCATACGACACAATCACGCGGTGCCGCAACACGTCGAGTGCCATCGCCTTGACATCTTCGGGTGCCACGAAATCGCGACCATTCAAGAACGCGTGGGCTTTTGCCGCACGAATCAGCGCGATCGTGGCACGCGGGCTGGCTCCGTTTTGGATTAATCCCGCGAGATCTAGCCCGTATTCGACAGGCGTTCGCGTCGCTCGAACGACATCGACGATGTAATTTTTCACCTTCGCATCGGTGTAAAGTCCATCGACTGCGCCCCGCAATGCCATGAGATCGTTTGCCGAAAGTGTCGGCTCGATATCGAGCGTCGCGTTCACGCTAGCCATGCGGTCGAGGATCAGCAATTCGTCGACTTTACTCGGGTAATCGATCAGCACTTTCAACATGAACCGATCGACTTGCGCTTCGGGTAACGGGTACGTTCCCTCTTGTTCGATCGGGTTCTGCGTCGCGAGCACGAAGAACGGCCGCGGCAACGGGTGTGTCGTGTCGCCGATCGTCACCTGGCGTTCTTGCATCGCTTCGAGAAGTGCCGACTGCACTTTCGCGGGGGCACGATTGATCTCGTCCGCAAGCAATATATTCGCGAACACCGGCCCCTGGCGTACGCTAAATTCGCCGGTGCGCGGGTTGTAAATCTGCGTGCCGATCACGTCTGCGGGGAGTAAATCCGGCGTGAACTGCACCCGCTGATACTTCAACTGCATCGCCTGCGCGACTGTTCGTACGGCGAGTGTTTTCGCCAAGCCCGGCACGCCTTCGAGCAAGATATGGCCATCGGTGAGTAAGCCAATGAGCAGGCGATCCAGCAAGCGTCGTTGCCCGAGGAGGACGCTCTCGACGGCGGTGTAAAACGGCACGAGGAGTTCGCGCAAAGCAGAAGGCGTGGGGTTCGGCATAGCGGGTGCGGCCGGTGTGGGTGAAACGACGACTGTTGTAGGTATATCATCAGAAGAATTTTCGAGCATCCTCTGAGGTCGCTATGCCACGCGCTTTCGCTCTAATTGTTGCGGCGCTTTTCTGTTCTCATACTGCGGCACAAGCCCCGCCGTTGCAAACGACGGCGGAGAAAACCGCCTACCGCGAAACGACGCGGCACGCCGAGGTGCTATCGTTCTGCAAGCAAGTTGCGGAGCGATACCCGGATCGCGTCAAGTACGTCGAATACGGTACGAGCGGCGAAGGGCGACCACTGCCCGCACTCGTCTTCGGGAGCCGCGACGCCAAGGA
>JAYSYI010000542.1:0-3348 GCA_043727665.1 Limnoglobus sp.
GCGAGATCGAGGCCCGCGCGGAAGCCGACGGGCCTCCATTCGAGTTCCTGAATTCCGTCGACAATCTGCTGCGAAAGTCCCGCATCGACGAACGATTTCCGCAGCAACTTCTCCGCCTTCGCCTGGTTGCGATCGTCGTAGCCGGGCCAGATAACGGGCGTCACCGTCGACCACGTTTCCGATTCGCCGATGTACTGCTTCAGCACCCAATCCGACGTCGGCAGGATCGTGAGCATCCCCATCGCTTCGTCTTGCCAGATTAAATCCTGGCCGGACATGCGACGGCGTACCCAGTCGATTTGGGCTTGAAATCCAGGCGGGGCCGCGATCATCACGCGACGAATCGCACCGGTATGATTCCCGAGATCGCCGCGGCGTTCGATGCTCGGCACCGGCAGATAGAGGAAGCGTTCGTCGGCGGAATCTCCTTTCAATTGCTTGGTGCTGTCCACGGAATCGTGGCCGTGAACGAACGTGGCGATGTCGCCGAACGGCCAACCTGCGCACGCCGCCCCCGTGGCATTTCGCAACCACGCGGCCACATCGCGACACCGTCGCGGCGTGTCGAACGCCTGAAAGCCACTCGCTTCTGCATCAAGAATCTGGAACGCCACAAACGGCCGCGAGAGCGGTTCGGTCGAACGCCGATAGCCGACAATTTGAAACTTCGAAAGCGGTCGCACCGGTTTGAATCCGCCATCCGATAACCGCCCGAGGAATGCCTCGTGCTTCTTCATGAGGTCATTCAGCGTGCCCGATCTCGGCACCCGCAACGCCGTGCCACCCACCGGCACCGGCTCCCAACGCTCCCCCGGCAACCGGTCCGCTTCCTCTTGCGAAATCACCACCGCATCCGCCGCAACCATATCGACGCCCCACCCGAGGTGCGTGATGGAACGCGCGGCCGTTTGCAACGTTTCGCGATACTTCGCAAACTCCGCATCGTCATCGAAAAGCGGAAAGAGATAGTGAACCGCCTCCCCAGCCAGGCGGGTGGGAAGCACATCCTTCTCGACGTTGAGCGTCGAGAATTTGGTGTCCTCATTGCCGCGTGCCCATGCCGATGTCACGAGGTCGCCGGCGTTGTTGGGAACGTACATCCGGAAGCCCGTGCGTGTGGCTTGAATGTTCGGTGCCACGACGACCGGATCGGGTTGCTGTTCCAGCCAACGCAACGCAGGTATGGCGTAGTCGGTGAACGGGCCATCGCGCCAGCGCCGTGCGGCCGCGCAAACGAGGGCTTGAAACAGCCGCAAGGGAGACGGGGGCCATTCGGGATCGCCACCATCGCCCCGGCCGTGGAACGCCGGCACGGGGTCGAGGTAGCGAACCGTCATGCGGAAGACGGAAGGCATGAATTAGGCTCCCGCAGGAGGTTGGATAACGGCCGTGGATTCTGCAGTTTTTGCGAGTGTCTTTGCAGTCCTTCTCGCAGTCGGTTTCGTGTTGCCTTCTCCTGAAACATCTTTCTTCGCGAGTTCCTTGTTGAACTCCACTTCTTGATCTTTACCGATACCGAACGCCTTGGCGGTGGACTTCGCGTAGCTCAATGCGTCGGCGTGCGACAGCTGGATTTGCTCGCGCGTTCCGTCCGAATTCACCAACGTCAGCGTTCGCGGAGTGTCGATGTCGGGCACCAGGTTCGTGCCTTGCCGGAGATACGTCGATGCGGTGGCGGTGAACGCAACGAGCGATAGCCCCAAAATGTAACGACGCAGCTTCAGCGTCTCCTCGGCGCTCTTGCCGGCCGACAGCAACCGCAACGCCGCAAGGCTGAGCGTAGCATCGCGACGCACGCCCCCTTTGGCGATCACTCCGCCATGCGAACCTGTCGCAGGTACGTGAACGAACCCGCGTTTCGCAAGTGGATTTTTTGGATCGCCCTCTGCCTTTGCTTTGTCTTCGTCACTGAAAATTTCAAGTGAAGCGTAGTCGATTGGAGGGTTGTACTGTGCAGAGCGTTTCAGGCGTTGAACATCGAAGGCGCGAATCGTCGATGACACCAACCGTGGCAACTTGGCTTGCGTGTCGCGAGAATCCCAGACGCCGAAGACGAGCGAAGTCGGCGCGACCTTCGCCATCGGACCCGCATCGTCTTTCAGCACCGATTTGAAAGCATCTTGCAACGACTTATGAAGCTCGGTGCAACGAACGATGGCATCGCCCGCGCGGTGGCCCGCTTTAAGCAAACTGATAGACTTTTCCCCCGCTTTAACCACGATCTGCGGCACCAACCCCGCATACTCCGGTTTGGCGAAGATCGGCTCGATGCGGTTGGCTTGCGAGCCAACGCTATCGATGAGGCAGACGTTCTTCTCGCCCTCGGGCGGGTCGATGTTGTAGCCACCCGGGAAAATTTTCTTGTCTTGAGCGGCGGCATATGTAGCAGGGAAGATCACGCCATCTGCGCCTTCGACTGATACGAGAGCCTCGCGGATGACGATCGCGGCGACATTGTCGGCGTTCAACCACTTATCAAACTTGGTAGCATCACTCATCAGAAACTCCTGTTAATGGAATCGCGGGCATGAAAGATTTGAGATCTCTTTTGCCGCTACGAAACTCGTTTTGAAACTGATACTTGGTGATCATTGTGTAGGGTAGCAAGCCGTTGATAGCCGCTTGTAAAATCGACGTCGATACAGGCATTAACCATGTGAAATACTGAAAAATTCTCGGTTCCGAAGTCAACTTCGGACGACATCTTTGCAAGCCCAAGAGGCAGAGAAATTCGACCACTGGAGATGCTGTTGTTGTCAGCTTCAAGTCGTTTGGTGAAAATCCTACATCACGTGCATGAGCATTTGGTCCTCGCACCGAGTCAAAGTAAAAGGGTTCTCGCTTCTTCAGTTTCTGTGTTTTGAGTTTTCCTTTCGTGAGTATTTGTTTCGGCGGATTATAAATAATTTCACATTGACTGAAAGGGTCAAGTCGATCCGGATCAATTGCACGTGCCATCGCAATTGCAATCCGATGAACATTCATTGACCCGGCCCAAGTCTTGATCTTCATGGACTTATCAGCCCACCAGTCGATTGTAATTTTGACGGGCGAAATTATCTGAACAGGAATTACAATTCCCTTAGCATCGTCGTCATCTTCATCTTGTTCGTCTTCCTCCTCATCATCAGTGTTGATGCCTTCGATCATCACTGATTTTGCAGCCTGTAATAAATCTCGCAGAGTCCCTTTGCAATCAATGCAAAACTCGCGGCCCTTCTCTGCGAACCAGCCTTCGGCTCCGGGCCAAAGGCGGTCGGCGAGTTCCAGTAGGCCGCAACAGGCAAAGAACTGGCCGGGGTTGGTGGGGTCGACGGCGACGCGGATCATACGTCACTTCCTTCCGCT
>JAYSYI010000543.1:0-3346 GCA_043727665.1 Limnoglobus sp.
AGGCGTTGCCCGCCTGATGGGCCGCACGCCAGAAATTGAGCGGAAACAAACCGAAGAAGCAATCGCGGCGTTGGAAGAAGAACTCGCCCAACTCCGCGAACATTCCGAACGACTACGCGATCAGATTACCCAGAAAGCCTCCGCGAAGAGCCGTACTTAGTTAGAGTCCGTCGAGGTTGACTACCTGCCCATCGGCGACTTGAATCAGCAAGTGCATGACGGCGGGCGAAATACTCTTCTTCATGGTGCGTACCGAACCATCGGCCATTAGCAGCAGGAAGGTATTGCTGCCCGCCGCTCCAAACGATGGTAGCGGCCCGTTGCGCGTATACGGCACATCGGTCGGCGACGCCCATGGTGCGCCGATTGTCACATCGGCCACTACCGCCGTGTTCGACGTTCCATCGGTGATTCTCATGAACGTCAATGGGGGCTTCACATTCGCTTCCATGATAGCACCGGGGCCGTTGAAACCGAACATATGGGTGTTCGCGCCCGGAGCGTTGAAATCATCCGGCGACGTATACGATTGTATCTTTCGATTCGAGAACATCTGATTGACTGGGCTGTCCCAACTTTTCGTGCGATCAAACTGTAGAAATGCAACATTCGCATCGATATATGGCAACATACCGACGCGCCAACTCAAACCGGGGTTCGGCTGCTTGTTGTCGTCTATCGCATACGGCCCAGTAAAAAAACCATTCACGTCGTGCTGAATGTGTACACCTAGCCCAATATGCTTCATACTGTTCATCAATATGTTCGACTCTTCATTTGGCCTCAATTGCGGTATTGCTGGTTTCGATCGCCTCGACAAGGCATAGCCGATTACGCAGACGAACAAGACGCCGAGCGGGATCGCCACCATCGCCCACTTCGGGAACCCGGCCTTGGTCTTACGTTTGCGTCGACGCGGTCGATCGTCATCGTCATCCTCGTCGTCATCGCGACGCCGCGAACGACTAGGGCGGTCATCGTCATCTTCGTCGTCGTCTTTGAGTCGTTTGCGTGCCATGAGCGAACCTCGGCGTTTTCATCGGATGTGCCTGATGCATCATCCTAGCGATTCGCTCCGATACCACCAGTCGCGGCTCGACGGGGTATGGGGCTACAACTCATCCATGTTCACCGGTTGTCCGTCGTCGATTTGAATCAGCGAGTGCATAACAGCAGGCGAAACATTCTTTTTTACGTTGCGAACGGAGCCATCAGCCATCAGTAGTAGGAACGAATCTTTGCCCCCGGCTCCGAACGATGGCAGCGGGCCGTTGCGAGTGTACGGCACATCGGTCGGCGACGCCCACGGTGCGCCGATCGTCACCTCGGCAACCATTGCGGTATTCGATGAGCCATCGAGAATTCCCATTAATGTTAGTGGCGGTTTCAAATTCGCATCCATCAGAGCGCCAGGGCCGTTGAAGCCGAACATGAGTGTGTTCGCGTCAACCGCATTGAGTTCATCCGGCGAGGTGTACGTGGATACTTTCTGGTTGGAGGCCAACTGATTCCGCGGGCTGTCCCATCTTTTCTTTCGATCGAATTGGGCGTAGACCGGACCCTGCCCGATGAATGGCAACACGCCGACGCGCCAACTCAAACCGGGGTTCGGTGCTTTCTCTTCGTCCAACGCAAATGGCCCAGAAAGAAACCCATTCCCATCGTGCTGAATGCGCAAACCCAGCCCGATTTCCTTCATGTTGTTCATTTGCTTGGCTCGCACCGCTGCCGATCTCACCTTTTGCACCGCCGGTAGCATCATGCCAATACAGCCGCCGCAGATTACAAAAATGCCGACC
This sequence comes from Limnoglobus sp., assembly GCA_043727665.1. Lineage (GTDB taxonomy): Bacteria > Planctomycetota > Planctomycetia > Gemmatales > Gemmataceae > Limnoglobus. Next base: position 1,800 of record JAYSYI010000543.1, read on the forward strand.
GGGATCGCGATCCAAGCCCATACGGGTATCTTCGACTTGCGTTTGCGTCGGCGCGTCCGGTCGTCGGCGTCGTCTTCGTAATCGTCATCGCGCCGCCGCGAACGTCTGGGGCGTTCGTCGTCGAACTCGTCCTCGTCGTCGAATCGTTTTTGTGCCATGAGCGAGCCTTACGCGTTCGTTGTGAGCACGACGCGGAAACCGATCGTGTTCGTGGGACGATCCGGGTTTTGCGCTTTACGGGCGGCGCTTCGGCAATCGACTGCGGAATCCACCCAACTGCCGCCGCGAATGACCTTCAAGTCGCCCCCAACGGGGCCGGTGGGGTCGGTGCCGGCGGTATCGAAGTAGTAGTAATCGTGGTACCAGTCGGACACCCACTCGAAGACGTTCCCGTGAACGTCGTGCAGGCCGAAGGCGTTCGCGGGGAATCGGCCCACGGCATGCGTCTTCGTTTGTGCAACGGAATGTTTGAAGTGCGCATCCTTTTCGCCCAACTTCTCGCCGAACGCGAAGGTCGTATTGACACCCGCACGGCAGGCGTATTCCCACTCGGCTTCGGTCGGCAGGCGGTAGATCCGTTCCGCCAACTGCTCGTCGGAAGACTTCGACAACTTCGTGCAAAATCGTTCGGCATCGTACCAACTCACCGATTCCACGGGGAGATCGCCCGCGCCGCCGTTGCCCTTGTTGAAAAACGACGGATTGCGGCCAACGAGCTTTTCGTACTGCCCTTGCGTGACGGGAAAGATCGAGATGTAGATCGCGCGTCGCAATCGCACCGTGTGCCGAGGCGTTTCGTGAGGCTTTTTGCCGACTTCGTCTTCGGTCGCGCCCATATCGAACGAACCCGCCGGGATGTGCGCAAACGTGATTCCCAACGAGTTGCGGATGAGTTTCGGTAACCCGTCCGCCGCGCGTTCTTGCGAAATGGAAGGAAGGATCGACGAGCCGGAGGTGCTCGAAAGCCCCGTTGCCTTCGCCGAAAATCGCCCGCCGAGTGCGCCGCCCGTGTTGCCTAACAGCGAGGCGGCCGCAACTGCGGCCGCCGCGTGATCGACCTGCTTGCCGCGTGCCGTCACCGCCGACTGCGACGAAGGACTCGACGCTTTCACCGAGAGAATTCGCGAACCGTCATCGGTCGTGCTGATCGGGTACGTAGCGGCCACCGTCACCGACTCTTTCAGTAGCAATTCGTGGAGAACCACCGCGTTCGCCGGTCGCTTGTCCGAACGGGTCGCCACGCACGACGACAGCAATTTTGCCGAGGACGCACTGAAGCCGTGGCGCTGAAGTTCTTCGCTCCAATCATCGCCAACGGGCGCGGCCGCGTGAGGATCGCGCTTCAACAGTTGGTACCAAATCACGCCCAACGCATGTACGTCGTCTCGCGGATCTGGCGATTCGCGCTTTTGCTGTTGCGGCGAAGCATACAGCGGCGAGTAAGCGCCGCGATGCGACAGCCGCGATTGTTCGGCGCGACACGTCCCGCCACGCGAGAGTTCGATCGATCGCTCGGCTTCGATCATCCCCCATCCGAAGTCGGTAAT
>JAYSYI010000544.1:0-10105 GCA_043727665.1 Limnoglobus sp.
GGCACAGATCGGGCCGGTACTTCATCGGCGATGGTGTCGGATCGTTGACGATGCGGGGAATCGAGTCCTGGATCGACGCTTTGCGGCGAACGGTTTCGCGAGTGACCAACTGGAACAACGTCGAACCCAAACAGTAGACATCCGATAGTTTCGAGACTTTCGACGCATCGCCGCTCGCCTGTTCGGGCGACATGTACGTCAGCGTGCCGATGACGAAACCCGTCTGTGTAATATCTTCGCTCGTCGCATGTTTCGCCAGGCCAAAGTCGGTCACTTTCACGCGGCCTTCCGCACTGAACAAAATGTTCGAAGGTTTGATATCCCGGTGGATAACCCCCTGCAAGTGGGCGGCATGCACGGCGTCGGCGGCCTCCGCAACGATCTGTGCGGCTTCGTGATCGTCGATCACCCGATTCTTGAGGCGGTCCGAAAGCGTGCCATTCGGATGGTACTCCATCGTGAAGTATGGCCCGTGCGAACATTCGCCGACTTCATAAATCGGCACGATGCCGGGGTGATTGATTTTCGCGTGGGCACGCACTTCATTCATGAAGCGGTCCCGCATTCGGCTACCGGCGGCGAAGTGGCTCACCACCTTCACCGCAACGATGCGATCCGTCGGACGCTGCATCGCGCGATACACGGTGCCCATGCCACCGCGGCCGACGAATTCGAAGTCGGTGTGGCTGAGAATATCGGGAAATTGCGTTTTTGGCACGACGACGGTGCGATCGTCTCGAATCGTCGAGGGCACGTGTACGCCGGTCAATTCGGGGTCCGAACCGACGGCGAAATCGTCTTCGCCGGTACGCCGTGTTTCGGTTGCTTGTGGTGTTTTCAGGTCGTCGGCGAACGAGTAGGCCGAACCGCACGAAGTACACTTGCCTTCAAGTGACGCTTCCGGCAGTTCGAGGTTACAGTTTTGGCAAAATCGTGACGATGACATAGCGCCCTCGGGCCTAATGTATCGGGATACGTTCAGTTAAAACAACTCGAGTCGACAAAGTCAATGGAAAAGTGAAAATTATTTTCTCAAACGCAGTTTTATTTCCAACAATCGCCGTGCTTTTCAAAACAGTTCCCGGATCGGGTCGCCGCCGTCAGGTAGCAAGTTGTGCGGACGGCCGGTGGCATCGGGGTACGTTAAATCGCGCGACATGCCGAAGTGCTGGTAAATGGTTGCCGCGAGGTCGCCGGGGGTTACGGGGCGTTCCTGGATTTGCCCGCCATCTTTGTCCGTGCTGCCGATCACTTGGCCATGCTTCATGCCGCCACCCGCGAGCAACATCGACATCACGTACGGCCAGTGGTTGCGGCCATCGGTGCTGCCTTGCGTGCCGACTTGTGGCGTACGGCCGAACTCACCCATCGCGATCACGAGCGTCGAATCGAGCAAATCGCGTTCCCGCAAATCGGCAATCAGCGTTGTGAACAGATGATCGAACAACGGCAACAACGGCCCTAACCCGCGTTGAATTCCACCGTACGGCGGGATGTTGTCGCCGTGATTGTCCCACGTACCGGATGCGCTGTGGTAGCTGAGGTCGAGCGTCACGAACGCCGTCCCGGCTTCGACCAAACGCCGTGCCATCAGCGTTTGCTGGCACCAGAGATGTTTGCCGTACGTGTCGCGCGTGGCTTGCGGTACCTTGTTCGGGTCGAGCGCATCGCGAACGCGGCCCGATGTGAGCATTTCGACGGCAGAACGGCCGTATTTGCCGAGTGCGTCCATCGATCCGGACTGGTCGATGTCCGCACGCAAGCGGTCGAAGTTCTTGAGTAAATGCTGCCGTTCATCTAGGCGATCCGGGGAGATCCCTACGGGCAGTTCGAACATCTTTCCGCCCGAGACACTACCGGAATCTTTGCCGATATCGCTGTAAACCGGCAGTTTGGCGGCATCGTTTGCCAAGAACGGATCGTATTGTTTCCCCGCCATTCCGCCGAATGCGATATGGCCACGCGCTTTGGCGAAAGCGGCATAGGCGGGGGCGGCCGCGTGGTTCGGGCCGTGGAACTTGGACACCAACGATGCAATCGCGGGGTACGTGTGTGCGCTGGGATTCGTGCGCGGTTCGGCGAGGTGGTTCGCCGTGGTCATCACCGTGTTGGGTTCGTGGTTACTATGGCGGCAATCGACGGAGCGAATGATCGTACATAAGTCTAAAATCCCCGCGAGTTTCGGAAGATGTTCGCAGAGACGCACGCCCGGCAGTTTCGTCGCGATAGTACCGAACGGGCCGCGATTCTCGAGCGGGCGGTTCGGTTTCGGGTCGAAGGTATCGATCTGGCTCGGCCCGCCGGTCATCCAGAGGAGAATGACGCTCTTGCCCTTCTTCGCACTCGATTTCGCGCTGGCACGCTGCTGCAACAGTGCGGGCAGCGACAATCCCGCGATTCCTGCCAGGCCCGCTTTCAGGACGTTCCGCCGCGTGGCCAACGTCAAGCCTTCGTGAATCGTCGGCGCGTACGCATGGAACGCATGGGGGTGAAGGTGCATCGTGTATGGACCCACGGAGGGATGTTGAGGCGACGGTGCGGAGGGACTGGTAGCATACCACAACCGGATCGACGAATGCAATCCATCGCATCGGCATTTTTTCAAAATCGTCATGTGCGGATCGTAGCGATCCCGTGGGCAGGCATTCGATGGCGCAATTCATTCGGATCGTAGGAAATGAACGTGGCATCTGATATTCTCCGATTAGAGAGTATTCGTCGCTTATCGTTCGCACCGGGTGATCCATGCCTCGCTTTTTCCGACTGCGCTCACTTACGACTGCAAAAGTACGATGGACTACGAAACCCGTATTGAACCTCGTCGCACTCGAAACGCGCGACGTTCCGGCCACGTTCACCGTGACCAGCTTCAGCGACTCGAGTACTGTCGGCGTCGATCTGACTACGGGAAAAATCGCCGCGTTCGGAAATACCATCACGCTGCGTTCGGCCATTCTCGCATCGAATGCCACGGCAGGTACCGACGATATCGTCGTCCCTGCGGGCAGTTACACGCTGTCAATTGCCGGTTCGAATGAAGATGCTGGCATCACGGGCGACCTCGACATCACTGACTCGGTCAACATTACCGCGACGGGTGCCATCGTCGATGCCGCAGGGTTGAACGATCGGATTATCCAGATCTTCTCCGGAGTGACGGCGAAGATCGATGGTGGAACGTACCAGAACGGTCTAATCTCACCAGTTGCGGGTGTCGTTGCACAAGGCGGAGGGATTTTCAACGCCGGCACGCTCACTCTGGCGAATGCCATATTGTCCGGGAATATCGCCAAGGGGGCGATCCGTGCTGCGGGTGGGACCGCCGATGGCGCGCAAGGGGGTGGGATTTACTCCGCAGGCGACATCACGATCAACAGTAACATCCTAATAGGGAATCAGGCGATTGGTGGCGACGCCACTGGAATGATCTCCTCCAGCGCATTCGGGGGGTTCGGTCAGGGAGGTGGCCTCTTCACAGCAGGTGGAACTGCGACCATCTCACTGAGCCGCATCACCAGTAACTTCGCCCGGGGCGGGCAAGCGAGTGCCCCAATCTTCACAGGCGCGACGGGTGGGAATGCGAGCGGTGGCGGGGCGTCGCTCAACGGCGCATCGGCAACGATAACCGGCACCAGTATCGATGCCAATCAGGCGCTCGGCGGTTCGGTCAGCATCGGTAACAACCCGACCGGTGGTAACGCGGACGGTGGCGGAATTGCCTTAAATGTGGGCACGGCCACGATTACGGAATCGGTCGTGGAAGCGAACATCCTTCGTGGGGGTTCTGCGACTGGAGATGCGATGAGCAACCTTGTTTTCGGGGGCCGCGCGCAAGGTGCAGGGATCCAACTCAATGCGTTTATTTCAACGAATCGCTTTGAAAACACTACCGTCTCGGGAAACAGCGGCAAAGGTGGCGATGCCAATGGCACGTCTCAGCCGTTTGCTGGTGCTGCGTTCGGTGGCGGATTCAGTTTCAACGGCTTTACCTCCTCCGCTCTCATCGGAAATACGACGATCACCGATAACGAAGTCCTCGACGGCTTGGGTACGGTCAGCATTTCATCCGCTGGTGGTGGGCTTTACAACGTCAGCGAAAATCCCAGTTCTCAACTCAGTGTCATCAGTACGATCATTGCAGGGAATCGCACGCCGACATCATCGGATGTTGCCGTGACTACGTTCCCGATCTCGTCGCTCGGATCGAACTTGATCGGTATCAGTGCTGCGAATACCGGTTTCGTCGATGGCGTGAACGGCGACCAGGTCGGTACCGCGCTGGCCCCGCTCGACGCGAAACTGACGCCGCTCGCGAATTTCAGCAACGGGAACTTCCAGTCGCGTGCGCATGGCCTCAACATCGGTAGCCCCGCACGCGACAAGGGCAACGCCGGTACGCTGACGAACGATCAACGCGGAGTCGGTTTCTTTCGCGGGATCGGGGTGAGCGCCGACGTCGGCGCATTGGAAGTTCAAGACCCGACAACGACGCAAATCACGTTCGTCCAGCCACCCGAAGGCGTTGCGTTTCCCGTCGTCGTTCAGGTGAACGACGTACGGCTCCAACCGACGGGAACCGTGCAGTTGTTCCTCAATGGCATCAGTGTCGGTTCGGGAACGCTCGATGCCACCGGGAGTGCGTCGTTTAACGTGGCGGGGCAAACGCCCGGCGTCAAAACGATCTCGTTCACATACACCGGCGATGCCGCTTACCGCGCCGCTTCCATTTCGGCGTCGATCACCATTTTGACTGCCACCACCACTAACATCACGGTGACACCGAATCCGGTACCACCCAATCAGCTGGTCACGTTTCAATCGAAGGTGACATCGTCCACCGGGGCAATCCCTGTAGGCACCGTTACGTTTTTGGTCAACAATGTCCCCATCGGAACACCCGTCACTCTCGATACCACTGGCACAGCGGTACTACCCGTCCTTGCAGGTTTTTCGCTCGGCAGTTACTCTGTGAGTTCGACTTACAGTGGTGATTCGACCTTCGATGCTTCGGCATCGTCGACCATCGTCACGCTCATCGTTGCGAATGCCACTACCACGACCGCTAGCGCTGCTCCGAACCCCGCGTTCCCGCTTCAGCCGCTGACGCTCTCTGCGAATCTGGCGTCGAGCAGCGCGGTGCCAACCGGCAGCATGGTGTCGTTCACCATTAACGGCGTTAATGCCGGTACGGGTAGTACCGATGCTTCGGGCAATGCTTCGCTCCCGATGCCGGCGGGCCTCGCTTTGGGCACTTACTCTGTCGTGGCGAGTTTTGCGGGCAGCCCCGGTTTCCTCGCGTCGAGTTCGACGCCGGTTTCGCTCGTTGTCAATCCCTCGCCGACGGCCACGACTACTACATTTACACCCGCTAACCCCATCGCAAACGCGCCGATCACCCTATCCGCCAACGTCACCGCGACATTTGGCACGCCGACGGGTTCCGTCGATTTCCTCATCGATGGTTCGGTCGTGGGTAGTGGCGTACTGGATGCAAGTGGAAACGCGACCTTCGCACTTTCGGCAGGGTTGACAGCAGGCCCACATAACTTGACCGCAAATTATACCGGCGTGGCGTCGTTCGTTGCCTCTCGATCGGGCACGCAAGCGATCGACGTTCTGGCTGTGCCAACTGCGACCGCGCTCGCGGTGTCGCCGACATCGCCGACCGCGAATCAGCCATTCGCGTTGACCGCTATGGTGACATCGGCATCAGGCGTGCCAACCGGCACCGTGATCTTCACGATCGATGGCGCAAACGTCGGTTCGGCTTCGCTTGATGCTTCGGGAACTGCGACCGTGCCGATTGCGGGATTACCGACGGGCACTTACGTTCTCGTTGCGAATTACTCGGGCACTGCAAGCACGTTCGCGGTCTCCGCATCCTCGCCGCGTTCGCTGGGTATTGCCGGGAACAGCAGCACCACGACCCTTGTGGCTACGCCGAACCCCGTGTTCGCGACCGATCCGCTCGTACTCACGGCCAACGTCGTTGGCTCGGTTTCCGGTGCGATTACTGGTAGCGTGACTTTTACCGTGAATGGCGCGAACGTTGGCGCGGCCACGGTCGATGCGAGCGGTAACGCCACGCTGACACTCCCTGCGGGTCTGAACTTCGGCTCTTACTCGCTTGCAGCGAACTACAGCGGTGACAGCCAATTTTCCGGCTCCGCGTCGACCAGCGTCACACTCGGCGTCAGTGCCGTTCCCACTCGAACGCAACTCGTCGTGACGCCAACCCCCACGACCTTCGGCAATGCGGTCACTTTCACGGCAAATGTCGCTTTTGCGCCGGGAACATCGCCGCAACGGGCTGGCGTCAATCCCGCGATCTTGAACGGCACCGTGAACTTTTTCAACGGGGCAACGATGCTCGGTTCCGCACCGATCGTCAACGGCAACGCGACACTAACCACCTCTGTATTGCCGATCGGTGTCAACACGGTATCCGCGGTGTTCGTGCCGGCATCGGCCGACTTGACTTCGAGTCGAGGTACGGCTTCGGTGCAAGTCGATCCCGTGCCAAAACCGATACGCGAAGTCTTTGCGGTCGGTTCGGGTTTCTGGGGCGGTCAAAGCATCGTCAACGTCTACGATGCGAATGGCACACTGATCAAACAGTTCGTGCCATTCGGTGCGAGTTACACGTGTGGCGTCGTGGTGGCGACGGCCGATGTCACGGGCGACGGCGTCGAAGATATCATCGTGGGTACGGCGTTCGGTGGCGGGCCGCACGTCAAAATCTTCGACGGTGTGACATTTGCGATGCTCAGCCAGTTCTTCGCCTACGATCCGAATTTCCGCGGTGGTATCACGCTGGCAGCGGGCGATCTCAACGGCGACGGAATTGCCGAAATTGCAACCGGTTCCGGCCCCGGTGGCGGTCCACAGGTCAACGTCTACTCGTACGCCAACGGTGGCGTGACGACGTTATCGAGTTTCTTTGCTTACGATCCGAATCTGCGTGGCGGTGCGAGCGTTGCCATCAGCAGCGGCTTGCTCGTAACAGGGGCTGGCTTCGGCGGCGGCCCACAAATTCGCGTTTTCCAGGGAATGGCGCTCACCGAGATCGCCAGCTTCTTCGCGTTCGATTCGACGAGCCGTGTCGGTGTCAACGTCGCGATTTCCGAATCGGGGACGAACAGCCCGCTCGCGATCATCGCCAGCACGCCCGCCGGCCGCGGCACGCCGCTCGTGCAGTCCTTCACTGCCAACGGCACACCACTCGCATCGAGCCTCGCATTCGAAGCGGGCTTCGATGGTGGCGTCACGACAACCAGTGTGAGGCTGCCAAATGGTTCGGTCCGCACCGTCTTCGGCAGCGGCTACGGCGGCGCACCCCGCGTACGCGTCATCGATTCGACCGGCGCAATGATCGCCGACTTCTACGCCTTCGACGAAAACTCTCGCGGCGGCGTGTTCGTGGGGTAGGGTCCAATTGGCCGCGCCGCGTAGTCTTCGGAGCGAAGCGCGTGGGCACGGCGTATCAGATCGCAATGTGATTTTCAGGCGAGTTCACACCCCGCGCTTCGCTACGCAAAGCCTTCGCGGCGCGGGTAAACGAATCCGGATCCCGCTCAGCAAACATTGCGACTCGCGATGTTTGCGTCATAGCGATTCTGGCAACTTTCCAGTGCCGGTCTTTCGAGGATGGGTAAAACCCCAACGACCACCGTAATACACTCGCTCATGGCGTTGTTGTGCGAACGAGGGATTGAGAAACTGCGGAGGTCGCTGATAATGTTCGTAAGCCAAACACAATTGTAGCGCGGCCTCAATGGAATTCATGCCGCCGGTGCCTGTGCCGAGGCCGGGACAAGCCAAGCAATCGATCTTCCGCGACTCGGAGCGATTATGACGGTGGACGGCAATCAGAGCAGCCCACATTGCGAGATAAACGTGGTCTGTGCCTTGGATATTCATGGGCACACGCATCGTCGGTGCATGTGCTACGAATGGATGTGATGCGTGGCCCGTCGACACAATGAAGCACGTACCGACTGGCTGTTCTCCCAGATAATCGTCGATGATTTGCTTCTGGATACGCTCCATGACGTGACGCCCGAAGAAGCGAACCACCGCCAAATCCATGCCCGCATCCATCAGTCCGAACGAATTGCCAGCCGTGACGACACAGTCAAACGATGGCAAATCCTCGAACCGCCCACACACGATCGCAACCTCGGGATGCGCGCGAAATTGCCAACGAACGACATCGCAAAATTCTTTACTTCTATCCACGAGAACGAGTCGCATAATATCGTCCTCCATCCTCATCACGGAATCGACCGCAACGGGATCGGTTTGCCGCTCACAAAAATCCATGAGAGTTTACCGTCTGGCTCCGGGCGGAACTTCCACACTTGGTACCCCACATAACTTACCCACACTTGGACTATCACCCACTCGTCTTCCTTTCCGCGTGCACTCCAGTCGCCCAGGCGTTTCCCGTGTTCGTAAACATTACCGTCGGTTCGCAGATCCAACGACCAACCGGGCCGCTCGTAAAATTTCGGCATATCCCCTAATCGCGAAAACCCTGCCGTCATCATCGCTAAAATGCTATCGAATGCAGTCATTTCTCGAACCCGCGAGGGGCCGTCGAAGGCCCACCGGCCGACGACCGGCTGGCGATAAGTCCGGTCCACGTGCGCCAGCCAAATGTATCGCCCCGCAGTCGCAATGACGATCGAGACAGCGACGAAGCCGAGCAGGTATGCCCCCAACCGACGCCAATCACGAATCGGTCGGAGCGTTCGTGCGGTGCCCTGTTGCGGAAGTTCGTTCGTGAACTCGAACGGATTCGGTTGGGGTGCAGGGGACATGATGGACTCGGGTTTGTGTCTATGTCTGAAGTATATCAGACAAAAAATCGGAAGGTTCTCGCAACCGTTTGCCTCGTCGTGCGTCGGATTGCAGACAACTAAAGCGGCCGGCCCGACGCATATGGTTATTTCGGGTACTGCGAGCTAACAATTCCCGTTAGCCCGAAGCGCTAGCGAGGGATATTCACCTTCCGCGGTTGCGGGTCGTGGTGAGTCCCGATTTGGCATTGCCTGCACGAATTTCCGAAGTCAATAAGTTTTAATTTAATTGACGTAAGTCGACTTTTGCACGCTGTCACGGACGTACTCAAAAGTGCGCGCAAATGACATCAAAAAGGCGCGCCATGACATCAAAAAGGCGCGTCCGGTCGATTTCTGGTCGCATTCGGTCGCGCAACGGTCGGTACTTACGGCGAGTGGCAACACAATAGAAATCGGCGTAACCCACGACAAGGGCTCATGATACCGTGAAATCGCCCGAAACAAATCAGCAAAAGCCGATCAAAAAATGGCGTTTTGAGACGAAAAAGCACGCGAAAAACCGGCTTTCGAACTTCCGTAATTCGGACTTACGTCAATTATGAGAGGGCAAAACTTCACCTTTCGGTCGCTTTCCGAATGCGTTATCACTCTATCAATCTTTGGAGGGCGCGACTGTGATTCGATACTTCTCGTTGGCGGTTTTGCTGTTCGCATTGCCGAATCCGGCTCACGCGCAGGTGCCGTTGCGGTTGGAGTGGCAAACCGGGCTAGTGCAAACGTACGCAGTGGTACATACGACCACGATCACCGAAACGATTCCGCTGCAAAAGAACGAAAAGCCAACAACGACAACAACGACGACAAAGCTGAACATCACGCGGAAATGGACGGTAAAAGCCGTGGCCGACGATGTCGCAACGCTGGAGATGTCGATTAGCGCGATCCGGCAAGAAGTCACGAAGCCGATTATCGCCACCGATGGCAAACCCGCTATGGATACGCTCGTACTCGATTCGGCTACTTCGGAAGGCGCAAAGCAGGTGGCGGAGTTCCTGAACAAGCCGATCCTGACCGCGAGCGTGAATGCATTCGGCAGCATAGCGAACATTAAGGCCACGACGGGCGAACAAGCGGTAGCACGGCTGCAAGCGGAACTGCCGTTCCGCGTATTGCTCCCGCAGAATGCCCCCGCCATTAACGCAACCTGGGACCGAACCTTCGCGATCAAGTTGGATCCACCCGTCGGCACCGGCGAGAGCTTCGACGCGAAGCAAACGTACACTTTCAAAGGAATTATCGGG
>JAYSYI010000545.1:0-3342 GCA_043727665.1 Limnoglobus sp.
GACGCGCTCAACGGCCGCCTGAGTTTCCGCCCCGCCGACGGCGGCACCGGAGCCATCTTCCGCCTGGAGCTACCGCTACGCGGGTAATGTTCTAGCCCCGCGTCGGGCTAACGGGATCGCATTGTTGCCTGACACGGTTTAAGATGTTACTGCGGAATCGAGGACACTCATGATTTCGTCTGCGCAATAGATGCGATTCCGTTTTTTGCCGGTGATTTCCCGCAGTAGTCCGGCGTCTACGAGCTTTTCGATGGTGGTTTGTGCCGCGGCTCTCGTGACTTTGGCAATCTGGCACGCCCGCTGAACCGTTATAAATGGCGAGCCGAATAGTTCATCGACAATTTGGTACGCTGCGGGAGATCGGGCGACTGGAATCGCACGATTACGGAACGATTGTCTCAATTCGAGCAACCGACGCGCACGCAGTGTCGAGTCTTGGCTCTGTTCGGCCACACCCCGTGCAACGTAGGCAATCCACTTCTCCCAACTGCCACGACGAGAGACGTTGAGGAGTCCGTCGTAATACTCTTGGCGATCCCGCTCGAAATAGGCACTCAGGTACAGCATCGGTAGCGGCAACACTTTCCGTTCGCACAACAGCAACATGATGAGTAGCCTGCCGATGCGTCCGTTGCCATCGTTGAATGGATGAATCGTTTCAAATTGGTAATGCGTCACGGCTAACTGCACGACAATCGGCATGTCGCGTTCGTTGCGGATGAAATCAATGAGGTCGTCTAACAGTAGCCGTATTCGTGTTCGACACGGTGGCACGAACCGCGCGAATTCGATCGACTGCCCATCGCGACCGAGAAAGACGGCGCGATCGCGAAGCTGTCCTGGCCGTTTTTCATGGCCGCGAACGCCATCGAGTAGGATCCGATGCATTTCTTCGATCATACTCAACGATATCGGGTACCCGCTATTGATCGCATTCACACCGAAATCGGCAGCACGGACGTAGTTTAAGACTTCGCCCGCATCCTCTGGGTCGCGTTCGCTGTTAGGATCGATTTCAAAAAGTAACAACTGATTGAGTTTTGTGACGGTCCCTTCGATCTGACTCGACAGCACAGCTTCACGGCTCATGAAGGGGCGGATGAGCAATTGGGGATTCGGTAGCGTCAGCGCGACGCCAGCCAGTTCCCCTAAACTTCGTTCCGCTTCGCCAATGAGCCTTACCAACAGCGTGTCGTAGCCTATCGTAGGCGGAAGTGGGTTTGGAACAAATGTCCAGTGGCCCTGGACCGCCTTCACCACTTCACCGGGAGCGATTCCGTCGAATTCTGAGGGTTGCAAGTGGTGACTCTGTACGAATTTGACGCTAACGATAGGAAACTATCGTTAGCAACAAGCTTACGATAGCTTTTGCCTGAAAGCTATCTTAGCCGTTGCGTTCGCCATCGTTGCAGAGAATTTCGGTCTCACCGTTTGCCAGACAGTCCAAGGTGAAATGCACCGTCAATCGCGCATTGTCCGTTGCAAAATCGCGCGTTGTCGACTGTTAAAGTGGCCCGATACGATAAGTGCCATCTCGCGAGATTCGGCTTGTTTTCGGGATCCGCATGGCGCGACTTTCAGTAACTTTAAATTTTACTAAAACTTAAAGTTAGTTTACACATCTTTGTGTTCTGCTGTCGCGAAAGCCGGAAAAAGAGCCGCTTTATTTCGGGCGAACGCTCGAAAGATCGGCGGTTTGGCTTGCGTTCCAGGCTTCGACGGTGCCGATCGGCAGCCAGTAGGAGGCTTCGACGACGCGGAAGGCGTTCTTCGCGGCGAGCAAGCTCACGGCTTCGGTGATCTCGTATTCGCCGCGTGGCGACTCGGTGAGTTTCAGGTCGAACACGCGACTCGGGAACAGATACCCGCCGATGTTCGCCAGTTGGGGCGGCAACAGCCCCGTTGGCTTTTCCACCAGTGTGGCGAGCGTGCCATCGGCTTTCGTCGTGATGATCCCGAAGCTTTCGGGTTCGTTGACGGCGTGCGCCAAAATGCCCATCGGAACGTTCGCGAGTTTCGCCAAATCCGCTTTGCCAATCAAGTCATCGCCATTCAGCACCATCACGCGATCCGAGGAGATCAGGCCTTTGCACGCCATCAAAGCATCGCCGGTGCCACGTGGTTCTTTTTGGCGGACGGTCGCCCAGTTCTTCACGTGCGGTTGTGCCACGAGGTAGTCTTCGATCTGCTCCGCAAGGTAGTTCACGACGACAACGAGCCGCCCGATCGGTGGCAGTGCGCCGATGATCCAATCGAGGATCGGCCGCCCCTGCACCAAAAGCAGTGGTTTCGGCACATCGTTGGTAAACGGCCGTAACCGCGTCCCCTTACCCGCAGCCAAGATGATGCAATCCATGAAATCGCTTCCCAAACGTCAGACGATCCGCCCGTTAAACACTCTAGGATACTCTGCCGAAAAATCCGGGGCTTTCGCGAGAATGGGTCAACTCGGCAAAACCCGGAAGACGATAGGAAGTGTGTCGGGGAGGTGGCGGCGAAAGCCGTAACTCACCAGACGGGGTCTTCAGGTTCGCCGCACGGAAGCGGGCCGGTCGATCTCTGCCCGTAACCGCGTGCCGGGTCGACTCCGTTACCACCCAACGGACCGCCCCGGACGCCGGTTACGCGGATTTACCAAAACACCCACGGACGGGGATATACCATGCGACGCATTCTCGTACTCTCGATCGCGATCGGCCTACTCGCAGTGAACTTGGGTTGCAAGCACGTCGCCGGTAAGAGCGACTGTAATTACAACCCTGCCAGCGCCGAACTCAACACCGGTAGCACCGTACCGTATGCGACGATCGGCGCACCGATCAACAGCACGACCGTGCCAGAGAAGATGCCAGCCCCGCTGGAAAAGGTCGAAGAGAAGAAGCCAATGCCAATGCCGAACGCGAAGTAAATTGCCGTTATACGAGCGATGCGGGCGGGCGAAGCAAGGATGCTCGCCGGCCCGCATCGGCTTTTCATTCGCCCGCGCGTTTCGGCAACCACGCCCGCACATCGACGCCGATCATCCCGGCGCGGCGAGCAGCTTCCATCCCGATGTTCGTATCTTCGAACACCATGCACTTGTTTGCTTCGACGCCCAACCGTCTCGCCGCTTCGAGGAACACATCGGGTTCGGGTTTGTGCCGCGGCGTATCCTCGGCACACACGATCGCATGGAACCAATCGCCGACGCCGATTGCGGTTAGCGTTTGCTTCACGACATCGCGATAGCCACCGCTCGCCACCGCCATCGGTAACCGATTCCGGTGCGCGGCTGCAATCGCCACGACTTGTGGAATCGCGGTCACTTCATCTAAAGACAGCAGGAATCGCTCTTCTTTCTCG
>JAYSYI010000546.1:0-10083 GCA_043727665.1 Limnoglobus sp.
TGAAGGGCAAAGCCGCGATGTACCTGGGCCTCGGCTTCCGCCGCCGGAATAACTGGCGACTGGCGCAACGCAACTTCGAAGAAGCCCTGCAACTACTGCCAACGAGCGATGAATCGTCCCGCAAGGAAGTCTTGTTCCAACTGGCAACCGGATCGGCGGAGCAGGGCGAGTATCAGCGTGCCATCGACCTCGGCCACGAATTGGCAAACCTCGATTTCGCCTTCCGCGGCATCAGCAAGTTGCTCGACGATTGGCACGAGAAAATGCCGCGTGGATGACGATATTCGTCGAGTGTCAGATCCACTTTCGTCGGAGTAGCCACATTTTTACGAGTTGCGTCAGGACGACGTAGCTTAGCAATGTGATCGCGAGTAGTGGCCAGTAGAGTAGCGGTAGTGGGGTGAAGCCGAGATAGGTGCCGAGGTGCGTGAACGGGATCGCGATGCCGCACGATATGATGATGAGCGACATCATCATCAGCGGCCACGACGGTTGGCTCTGAAGGAATGGAATCTTGTTCGTGCGAATAATATGGATGATGAGCGTTTGCGTGAGCAGGCTCTCGACGAACCAACCAGTTTGGAACAGGCTCTCGCTGTAGGCGGCCTCTTCGGGCGTCGACATGTTCCAACACTTGAAAACGTAGAGCATGATGAAGAACGTCGTGTAGTCGAAAATCGACGAGATCGGCCCGATGAACACGATGAACCGCGTCAGTTGTTTGATGTCCCACGGGCGCGGGTGCTCGACTTGTTCGGGGTCGACATCGTCGGTCGGAATCGCGGTTTGGCTCACGTCGTAAAGCAGATTATTCGCCAGAATCTGGATCGGTGCCATCGGCAGAAACGGCACGAACACGCTCGCGCCGAGCACGCTGAACATGTTGCCGAAGTTGCTGCTCGCCCCCATGCGAACGTATTTCAGGATGTTCGCAAACACTTTGCGACCTTCGATTACGCCTTCCTCCAAAGCCATCAGCGACTTTTCGAGCAAGATCATGTCCGCCGATTCTTTTGCGATGTCCACTGCGGTATCGACGCTGATACCGACATCGGCGGTGCGCAGTGCCGGCGCGTCGTTGATGCCATCGCCCATGAAGCCGACGGTGTGTTGCCGCGATTGCAACGCGAGAATGATGCGGCGTTTGTGGGCCGGCGACACGCGGGCAAACAGCGTCGTTTTCTCGACGGCGTCGGCCAGTTGCTCGTCGGTCATCTTCTCGACATCGTTGCCGAGCAACACGAACTCCGTGGATAGCCCGACTTCTTTGCAGACTTTACGCGCAACTAAATCGTTATCGCCGGTGACGACTTTGACGCGGACGCCGTGGCCTTCGAGTGCCTTGATGGCGGCTCTGGCAGTGTCCTTCGGCGGATCGAGAAACGCAACGTAACCGTTGAGGATCAGGTCGCATTCGTCGGCCTTCGAGTACGGCGTCGCGCCGCCCGCCACGGCACCGTGTGCGGCCACGTCTTTGCTCGCGATGGCAAGGACGCGGAAGCCATCGGCGCTCAGTCGTTCGTACTCTTGTTTCAGTTCGACGATGAGCAAACTTTCCATCGCGAAAAGCTCGCCATCGAGTTCGAACTGCTTGCAGCGTGGGAAGATCTCCTCCGGCGCGCCCTTGCTAATAATGCGATCCTGGCCCGTCGGCGTGCGAACGACGACCGACATAATCCGGCGTTGAAAGTCGAACGGGATTTCATCGACCTTCGTGTAGTTCGGGATGGCCGCATGTTCGTGCGTTTCAGTGTGAGCGAGGATCGCGCGATCGAGGACGTTTTTCAGCCCAGTCTGGAAGTGGCTGTTGATATACGCCATCGCCAGCACGCCCTGATCCTCCTTCAGCACCACGTCGCAATACTTCTCCAAGATAACGTGATCCATCGTCAGCGTGCCGGTTTTATCGGTACACAGTACGTCCATCGCGCCGAGGTTCTGAATCGCGTTGAGCCGTTTAACGATGACTTTCTTGCGGCTCATCGCCAGTGCGCCCTTGGACAAACAGACCGTCACAATCATCGGCAGCATCTCGGGCGTTAACCCGACGGCCACGGCGACCGCAAAGAAAAAAGCCTCGGTCCATTCGCCTTTTGTGAAGCCGTTGATGAAGAAGACGAGTGGCACCATCACCAAAATAAAACGCAGCATCAGCCAGGTAAAGCGCGCGATACCTTTGTCGAACGCGGTAAGAGTCGTCTGCTCGGAGAGCGTTTGCGCCATGCTGCCGAGGTACGTTTGTGCCCCCGTGGCCACAACGACCGCAAGTGCCGAACCGCTCTCGACGCTCGTCCCCAGAAACGCAATGCTCGTCAGTTCGAGCGGCGCGGTGCTCGCTGCGGTTTTCTCGGTCTCGAACTTCTCGACAGGGAAACTTTCGCCGGTCAGCGAGCCTTGCGTGACGAACAAATCTTTTGCCGTCACGATGCGCACATCGCCGGGAATCATGTCGCCCGCCGCCAACTTGACCACATCACCCGGTACGAGTTCCGAGACGGTGACTTCGCGTGGCGTACCATCGCGAACAACCGTGGCCGTCACCGATATCATCGCTTTCAGCTTCGCCGCCGCGCTGTCCGCTTTCGCTTCCTGAATGAGTTTCAATCCGACGCCGAGAACAATCATCAACGTCATGACGATGCCGGCCCGGTCGTCGCCAGTCGCAAACGAGATCGTCGCCAGCACCACGAGCAGAATCACCAGCGGATTGATGACCGCGTGCCAAAACAACTTGCCGATACCGGCACGTTGGTCCTTCGCCAGCACGTTCGGCCCATGCTCGGCGTACCGCACATTGACTTCGTCGGTCGTGAGTCCATCGGGACCGGTGGCCATCCGCGCATACACGCCCGCCGCATCCAACGCCGCCGACTCGACGACGCCCGACGAAACCGAGATTTGCGGCTTCTCCCGACGAATCGCCGCGAAGATATTCTTCGGAAGAATCTGATGTCGAATGCGGCGATCCATGCGTGAAGCTCCTTGTTAATTACGATCTCGATTGCTGGACCCGCCGTTCCAGAACTCGCGGAGGATGCGGTAAATTTCGTCTGCCGGTCGGTTGTAGTAGTCGAAAATTACGATGTACCCACCATCGACTAATAGCCCGATACCGTGTTTGCTGTCGGCGGTTCGTCGCGTACCGAAACGCTTGACGGGTGGATGCTCGATCGCTTTCAACTCGTCCCATCGCATCTTACCTTTGACATCACCTTGCAGAAGCGCAATGCCCGTGGGGCCGACGATCAGCCCGGATTGACGAGTATCGCGTTTCTGCTTCGACCGCCCGCTAAGCCAGTTGAGGAACGCAAAAAACGTGCTGAAGAACGCAATAATCAGCCCGGCTTGCGTCCACTCGGTTTGCGAAGCGGGCTGTGCCAGGCAGCCGATTATCCACATGAAAATCGCGGATAATGCGAGTCCGAGCAATGCCCCTATCCATTTATACGATGGCGGTTCGGCCCCTTTCATACGCCCGCCGAACGAGAAGACGCGATCTTCCCCGAACTTCGCGATTTGCTCTTCGCGGAATCCCACGAGCGCGTCGGGTAAATTTTCGTTTCGAAACGGAGGAAGTCTCTCATCGAGAAAATGCAACAATCGAAGCGAAGATACCGATAGCTGCGCGGGGATGTTCGTCGTGCCGCCGCGATGGCGAAGTTGAATCGGGAAATGCTCGCTGCCGCGCTTGCGACGAATCGTGACGCTTTCGAGCGATTCGTACTCGACGAATGACTCTTGAGGCCGTTCGAATTCCAGCCGCGTTTCAGCGATGTGAAAGACGACGCGCCGGTCGCGACCGAGCCAGATGCCCGCCGCAATACCGAGTGGCAAGAAGGCGACGGGCCAACCTTGGTTTTTTGGGACGGCCAACAACAACGCGCCGAGCAGAAACGCAAGGACCGTGAAGAGTGCCGCCGCGCGGCCGCCACTCGGTTGCGATTCGACAATTTCACCCGTCACGATTCCGCCTCCCACCAAATCACGATTAAGTTATGCAGGAAATGCAAACAGACCGGCAACACCATCGACCGCGATGCCACGCGTGCATAGCCGAAAAACAGGCCCGCCGCGAAGAGATACGGCATACTCAGCAAGACGTAAATGTGGCAAATGGCAAACATCGCCGCCGAGACGTGAACCGCCCCATGCACACCGCAGTGCCTACGAAGCACGCCCAATATCAGGTAGCGAAAGAAGAATTCTTCGACGAATGCCGGTTGCACGCACGTCGTTGCGATCGACATCGTCGTGACGCCCGTCGGGTCTGGCAACTTCAGCCATTCGATGCGGATGTACTCGCGAATGGCTTCGTGGTAGAGGCAGTTGACGGTCAGGAGAACCGCGAGTACTGGGCCGGCGTACAACCATGCACGCAAGCGGTATCGCCCGGTGGTGGTGGTCGGAAGCCGCGCGGAACCGCATCTCGCCCAGACGATTAGCAGAATGATCGCGTCGATCGTTTCGATGGCAATGACGAGGCCATCTTCAAATGCCTTCGGTTGCTTGTCGCCCGCGAAATGCACAAGGATGCCGTGAAGGATCGACGTGGACAGGAACGCAAAGAATCCTGCGAGGATAATAAACAATTGCCGCGATTCATCGGGCATCGGTTTCGCGTCGCGGGCATCGGTTGGCGAATGCAGCCGTGCCGCACAATGCGAGCAATGGCTCGCCGACAGATCGACGCGCAAGCCGCACCGCCAACAGGGCCGCGTTGCCCGCTCTTCCGGTTGGACAGCGGTTTCGGGTGGAGTTTCGTCTGGCGGAATCATAAGGCCAAGTCACGGTTTTCGTTCGCCAGCAGTTTGCTCTCTTTTTGATACGCAACGGCCGCTTGAATCGCTCTGACGAGGCAAAGGATGATAAAGATCTTCACAATAACTCCACTCATGAGCGCCTTTGCGACATCGGCACCATCTTCACCTGCTACCGATATCGCAACCGTGGCCATCCACCCGCCCAAGTACAACACGAGTGCCGTGACCGTACACGCAACGGGGGCTTTGTACACGAAACACCCCAATGCAATGAAAATCGCACCGAGGCCGACGAACACGAAACTACTCAGCTGCGTCGCACGAATCGCCGTTTCGCGTAAAGGTTTGAGTTCGGCCTCATCGATGACAACGCCTGTCTTTCGCATACCTTCGATCTCTTTATCGACCATTTGCGCGGCATACAGCCCGAAAAAGAGATTCGCACCGATGGTCAGCACGCCGACGGCGAACATCGTAATACGCGCCGATCGCAGACTGTCCTTGCGGACTTTTTGAGACAGACTTCCGAGTTCGTCGCTCGCCATAATGAACCTCGCAGTAATTGTAAACAGGTGTCAAATAGTAGATATACCCGGCCCAACCGGCTCGCGTCCAATCAAATGTCGCGAAAACATTGGTGTTGCCGAATTACCCGCTGTCTACGTTGCCACCAGCACGATTAGCGAGAATGAGGAAAGGCTGAGGGTGCTGCCTGCGTCGATGACTTCGCCTTGGCCTTCGGCGTGAAAATCGTCCGGCGAAGTGGCTGCTGTGTCGATAACACGTCGCCACGTTCGGCCCGTTGGCGATTCGGGTATGCGGAACTTCACCGCTTCGTGGTGCGAGTTCATCGCGAAGTACATATCGCCATCGGGTGCGTAATCGGGTTCGTCTTCGCGCCCGGTGAACCGACCGTCGAGAGTGTACGCCAACGTGCGCGAGTATTGGCCGAAATCGGGCAAGTCCGGTTCGACGCCGTGCCACGCGATGTCGTAGGCGGGCCGCGAACTGGCCGATGGCATAATCGTCGGGCTGACCGCACGGCGTGCGCTGGCCCCGAAGGGGATACGGCCGCTGCCGTCCATTTTGCCCGCTTCACCGGCTCGCGTTGGGCCGCTCGATGGGAACGGGCCGACAGTGTTCGGGTGAGCGTTTTCGATTTCCCCCGAGAGAAAACGACGGCGACGCAGAACGGGGTGACGCCTACGGAACCAGATCATTTCGCGAACGAACCGCAAGAAGTCCGCGTTCTTCTCGGCCAGCGTCCAGTCGACCCAACTGATATCGTTGTCGTGGCACCAGGCGTTATTGTTGCCACTTTGCGTTCGCAGAAACTCGTCGCCGGAAAGGAACATCGGCACGCCCTGCGACAGCATCAGCGTGGCCATGAAGTTCTTCGCCTGACGCACCCGCAACAGGTTCACGGCGACATCGTCGGTTTCACCTTCCGCACCGCAGTTCCACGAATAATTGTCGTTCGAACCGTCGCGATTCTGCTCGCCGTTGAGTTCGTTGTGCTTGCCGTTGTAACTGACGAGATCCCACAGTGTGAAGCCGTCGTGCGCGGTCACGAAGTTGATCGAGTGGCGCGGCAATCGGCCGTTCCACTGATAGAGGTCCGCACTGCCGCAGAGCCGCGACGCGATCGCCGAAGTGTAGCCGGGTTCGCCGCGCCAGAAGTGCCGTACGTCGTCGCGGTAGCGGCCGTTCCATTCGCTCCAACGCCGGCCGGACGGGAACCCGCCGACCTGGTACAAGCCCGCCGCATCCCACGGCTCGGCAATCAATTTCGCATCCGCCAGCACGCCATCTTCCGCAATCGCTTCGATCACCGGCGGGTCGAGCAACACGTTCCCCTTCCGGTCGCGCCCGAGCACGGAAGCAAGGTCGAAGCGGAAACCGTCGACGTGCATATGCCCGCCCCAGTACCGCAGACAGGTCATCAGCAAATCGCGAACGACGGGGTGATTGCAGTTCACCGTGTTGCCGCACCCGGAGAAGTTTAGGTAGCGCCCGTAGTCGTCCATCATGTAATAGAGTTCGTTGTCCAGCCCACGGAAACTGAAGGTGCGCCCGCGATCGTCGCCCTCGCCAGTGTGGTTGAACACGACGTCGAGGATGACTTCGATCCCCGCCGCGTGAAACGCTTTCACCATGTCGCGGAATTCGTGAATCTGCCCGTTTTCGTCCGCAGAGGCTGCAAATGCCGCCTTCGGTGCCGCAAACGCAACCGAGTTGTAGCCCCAGAAGTTCGTGAGCTTTTCGCCGGTCTGCGGGTTGGTGAACGGGCATTCGCATTCGTCAAATTCGTGGATCGGCAATAGTTCGACCGCCGTGATGCCGAGCCATTTCAAGTACGGAATCTTTTCCGCAAGCCCTGCGAACGTGCCCGGCTTCGCCACTTGTGCCGTCGGGCTGCACGTGAACCCGCGCACGTGGAGTTCGTAAATCACCGACTCTTCGTGCGGGATCAGCGGCGGGGCATCCTCGCCCCAGTCGTATTCGTGCGTGCGGTGGTACAGGCTGCGTCGCGTCGTGCGCTCGGGGTCAATTTCACACGTGGCCGCCCAGTGCGTACCGCCGGAGATCATCGTGGCCGCTGGGTCCAACAATATGCGCGACGGATCGAAACGGTTCTTGCCACCCTTGGGGCCATCGACCCGCCAACCGTAACAGAACGTGTTCGGCAAGCCGTGAACGCGAACGTGCCAGTGGTCGCCGGTGCGATTTTTTCGCGGGTCGAGCGGCAGTTCCGCAATCGGTTTCGAACCGCCACCTTCGGGTAAAATCAGCAGGTTCACGCTCGTCCCATGCCGGCACAGCAGCACGAAATTGGCTCCGTCTGGGGTCGGGCTGACGCCGATCGGCAACGGCCGTCCGCGACTCGTGGTGAACAATGTCATGGCTTGTCTCGGTGGCGAGTGTGACAGATAGGCTCTGTTGTACGCATCGCGAACGCGAAGAGGCTACCGAATCCAAATGGCGAATTCGTGCCGTTCCGTTGTGGATGCGGATCGAACGATATGCGACGATAGGATGTGTGATAGTTTGCGAAGGAATTTCATGCGTGAAAAGGTGCAAGATGAATCACAATCCGGACGATGTCATCCAAGTGGCGACAGGTACGCTGATAGCAATGACGAGCTTGGCCGAAGTGCTGAAAAACGAAGGAATCGTCGGGCGAGTCGTGGGCGAAGACTTGACGGGCGGCTTGGGCAGTACGATGCCCGGTTCGGTCGAGTTATGGGTGAGTGCCGCCGACGCGGACCGTGCGAGCCAGATCCTCTCCGACACCGAAGGGCACCACAAAAAGCACACGCCCCACGCATTTCCGCACCCAACATCCGACCCAAAACCGGATCGCTCGCAAGGGCCAAACCATCCTCCCGAAAGGCACCGGCCCAGCCCGTGATTCGCGCACTTCGAATCGCTGGATAGATTTCAGCGATCATTTGCGTTGCACCTGACGGGAATCGATCTAACTACAGGTGTTTGACGCACATACGTATCGGCCAAGGGTTACCACAGCACGTTACACTATTCGGCTCGCCAGTTTTTCGAGAATGCGCGTTGTCAAACAGAGACTTACCGAGCCGATTCCTCGCAAGGGGTCGGGTAAAGCGCGAATCCGTATGAATGTGTTTGCAAGGGTCGCGGGATGCTGAAAACAGTCGGATGTTATGCACCCGACCCCTTGCGGGGAATCGGCTCGGAAGCGACCGTGCATCAATGTCGCGAAGACTCGCCACGACTTCCTCGCTAGCGCGTCGGGCTAACTGGATCCCGTTACGATTGCTTCGCTGGCTCTGCGGGTGTTGAGGGCGCGATCATCGCCTGTATCAATAGCAACCCCGCGCCGACGACGAGGCAGCAATCGGCGACGTTGAATACGGGCCATTCGATTTTGTAGAAGTACAGGAAATCGCGGACGCCCTGGAAGACGATGCGGTCGTAGAAATTGCCGATAGTGCCACCGAGGATGAGGCCGAGCGCGATGCTTAGCCAGCGGTCGTGCGAGGTGCTACGGCGGGTACCCCAGATTAAGATTGCGAGTGCGGCGAGTACGCTGACACCCGCGAAAATATTGTTTGCCAATTCCTTATGCTGTCCGCCGATGCCGAACAGCGCGCCCTTGTTTACTCGCGGCATCACGGGGGCGCTCCAGGTTTGAAGGCCGCTCGCGCCGCAGTCACACAAAGGCGTGGTCGGGTCGAACTCGGCGGTGAATTTGAACCAGCCGGGTGCGAGGTCGTACTCGCCGCGATGGTCGGTCCACGAGCGAAACGCGCCACGATCTTCGGTCTGCCCGCCATTATGCAGCCAGCGGAACATGCCATATTTCGTCGCTTGATCGGCAACGAGGCCGAAGAGCGCCAGCCCGAGAAACAGCCAGCGATACGAACGTTGAACCTGCATCCGTCGCTCCGTGATCGTGATCGGCGATTGCGAACAATAGGTAATTTATACTCGTTTGGTACATGCGTCACAACCCCTAACGCTGTACCCAGCGACGTTCGTCGCTGGGCTTACGCGGGTGTTACTTGTCGAATTCGATCTGCTTTTGCTTCTGGATTTGGTTGAAGTTTTCGGTATCGCTGTCGGCTTTCTTCTTCTTAAACAGGAAGTACGCCATCACGATCAGCACGACGACGAGCACACCGAGAATGACGAATCGCAACGGCGAGTTTTTGTAGTTACTCTCGGGCTTTTTCTTCTTGCGCGGACGATCTTCGTCGTCGTCCCAATCCTCTTCTTCGGGTGTATCGTCCTCATCGCGGCGTCATTTCTTCTTGCGAGGTCGCTCGTCCTCTTCGTCGTCGGATCGCTTGGCCATGTTACTCTCCGGGAATCGCAATGTGTGTTGCAGGGGATTTATAGGGAAATCGCCGCGCGACTGAACAGCTTGCATTGACCGCGACCGACGCGCACGCTATTCGTGCCCGGAATTCATTGTCGTCATCCAGGGAAGGGCGCACGGCTATGCGTGGGTTTTGTCAGGGATTCGTTGCGCTCGTGTGCGTGTGGTTGGTCGGTTGTGTGCCGTTTCGCGGGGGCGTGCAGGCGATCGAAAAGTACAATCCGTTTCAAAATACGGCCGTCAAAGACAAGGTCGTGCTGCGCTCGGTGCTGATCGAGCAACCGACAGGCGATGCCTATTTAACCACCGGCATTTGGGCCGCGACGCTGAAGCCGTTGCCCCCCGAAAAGGTAGCATTATTGGCGGAGAATGGGCTGCGTGTCGGCGTGTTTACCACGAATGCACCGGGGCCGTTCCTCGAACGCGTCCACTCCGAAGATGCGACAATCCGCCCAACGGAAAACA
>JAYSYI010000547.1:0-3330 GCA_043727665.1 Limnoglobus sp.
GCAGTGCACGCAGTCGAGTATTAGCTCGTAATCGAGCTTCGGCCCGATCACGTTGAGTTCGGTTTTGGTTGCCATGTCTATGTGTCAGTAAGGCAGGTGGTTCGAGTTTTACTCACAACGCTCGACTCTTAACTACTCTTAGTCGCAAAACAGTAGTTATGAGTTGAGAGTGATGAGTTCTTAGTTGAACAGACGGCCGGGGCTAAACAGGTCGTTGGGGTCGATGGTGCGTTTGATGTGCTCCATCAACTTCCAGGCGGGGTCTTGGTAGGCGTGACGCGAATCGTTGGGGGCACGTCGAACCGCCACGTTTGCTGGCCAATCGGGCGTTTCAGTCGAATGCAGCCAGAGGATGCCATTCAGCGGTTGTGCATGAATGATACGCGAATCGACGTGTGCGAGTTTGGCAATTTCCGCCGCAACGTGGCTCGGCAACACGTTTGCCTTCGCGATGTAACGACTGGCCGGGTGAATCTGAAGTCCTGCGATCGTCGGCCAAATCTTCGCGGTTTCTTCGGCGATGACCGCGATGCTGGCCGCCTTCAATTCGTCGAGCAGCGTCGTACGTTGCCATTTCACGGTCGTTGCTTTTTCTTCGAAGCCGATGATGCACTGCCATTGTCCGTTCGAGATACCGATGGCCTCGGCAGCGCGCGGGTTCAACAGTTCGATGGCAACAGGACGGCTCTTGCTGGTGTGAAGTAATTCGAGAAGCGTGCCGATGCGGTCGAGGGTGACGCCGCAACGGATGATGGCGACCGACTCCGACTTCGGTTTCACTTTGAACGTCGCTTGCGTGATGACGCCGAGCGTGCCGAGCGCGCCGACTTGGAGTTTCATCAGGTCGTAACCGGCGACATTCTTGACGACACGACCGCCGCCCTTCACTTCGACGCCATCATCGGTGAGGAATTGAATGCCGATGAGGTAATCGCGAATCGTGCCATACCCGTAGCGATGCGAGCCACTCACGTTGGCCGCAATCACCCCGCCAACGGTAGCCCTTTCGGGGTTTGGCACGTCGATCGGTAGCCATTGATTTTCGACGGCCAGGGCATCTTGCAACGCCTGAATCGTGACGCCCGGTTGCACCGTGATCGTCATGTCGCGTGCGGGGTAATCGTCGATGGCGTTCAGCGCGGTTGTGTCCAACTGGAAGCCGGGCTTCGTCGGCGCGCGACCCACGTCGAACATCGTTCCCCCGCCGATCGGGTAGATGCCCTTGCCACTGGCTTTGGCTTCGAGAACGATGGCAGCGAGTTCGCGGACCGATTCGGGGCGGCGTTGGGAGAGCAAATCTGGCACAGAGGTACCCGGATGGAGTGCAATTGGAACGAAGTCGTTTTATGAATCCTGTGCCCGTCATCCACGGTTCGTCTCGCCCTCGTAGTGGCGTTCCGTATTTATGAAAGCAACTCTCGACCTTACGGGTTCGCCGATGCCCCCCGAATCGCCGGACAGTTTCCTGCACGAACTCGCCAAATGCGGGTTGCTTACCTCGGTTCAAATCGAGGAATTCAAGCGTTGGGCAAAGAGCACGAATGCCGATGTGCAGGGGATCGCGCGCGATCTCAACCGCCGTGGCTGGCTCACGCCGTTTCAGATTAAGGAAGTCTACAAAGCGCGTTGGGCCGGGCTGACAATCGGCCCGTTCTTGCTACTCGAACTCATCGGCGAAGGCGGAATGGGGCGTGTGTATAAAGCCCTGCATACGCGGTTAGGCCGCGATGTGGCGCTCAAAGTCATCCGCAAAGAGAAGCTGTCGAACCCGCAGACGATTCGCCGTTTCCATCAGGAAATCCAGGCCGTCGCGCACTTATCGCACCCGAATGTCGTGCTCGCGTTCGATGCCGATCAAGTGAATGAGACGAATTACCTCGCGATGGAGTTCGTCGAAGGCATCGACCTCACGAAACTCGTGAAGGCGCGTGGCCCACTGCCGATTCCCGAAGCATGCGAATATATGCGACAGGGTGCGATCGGTTTGCAACATGCCTTCGAACGCGGCCTCGTCCATCGCGATGTGAAACCGTCGAACTTCATCGTCGCGAAAAGTGGCCAAGTGAAAGTGCTCGATCTCGGGTTGGCGATGTTGAAGGAAGCGCCTGGTGGTGAGGAAGCGAGTCGCGTGACGCAGGAAGGCTTCGTCCTCGGCACGCCTGATTTTCTCGCGCCCGAACAAGCGAAAAATCCGCTCGCCGTCGATACCCGTGCGGATGTGTACGCCATCGGCGCGACGCTGTTTTATTTACTAACAGGCAAGGTGCCTTACGATGGTGCCAGCGCCACCGAGAAGATGATTCGGCACGTCTCCGACCCGCCACCGCAACTCCGCGTTCACCGCCCGGAAGCCCCGCAACAACTCGACGCGATCATCCAGTGGATGATGGCAAAGCGGCCCGAAGATCGCCCGCAAACGCCGATTCAGGCGGCGATCGCGTTGCAACCGTACTGCCCGCCATCGTCGGGTTCATTCCCGGTGAATGCGAAGTTATCGCACCCCGATACTGCCTTGCAACCCGCCCCGCCGGAAGTTCCCCGGAGCAGCCAGTTGTTCAAGTTGCCGGGGAGTGGCACGCCGGTACGGGTGCGCGAACGCGGTCGAACCGGCGTTAGTCGATTCACGACCGCGATGGTCACAATCGTCTCGCTCGTGGCACTCGGCGTCATGGGTTACATGCTCTATCGCATCGCGGTACCGCCCGTCGTTCCGCCAGAAGCGAGCTATGCCAACGAACTCAAAATGCAGTTCGTGCTGATCCCGCCAGGGAGTTTCACGATCGGCTCGCCCGATACCGAAGTCGGCCGTAGCCCCGACGAAAGCCCCGCACACGAAGTCACGCTGACGAACCCCATTTATTTTGCGACGACGGAAGTGATGAACGGGCCGTACGCTACGCTGATGGGCAGCAGTCCGTCGATGACATCGAGCAAAGCCCGCTTGAGCGGCGAGATGCCGGTGGAATCAGTAACCTGGGAAGAAGCCCAGGAATTTTGCAAGCGATTGAACGAGCGAGATCGCACGAAGCGAAGCGGGTGGGCGTATCGCTTGCCGACCGAAGCCGAGTGGGAATACGCCTGCCGCGCGACGACGACCACACCGTTTGCGTTTGGCGAGAAACTATTGCCGAACAAGTCCGCGATCTTCACACCGGCGACTGAGGATCCACTTTCGGAGGAGGAAATCCCACGCCCGCTCGGTTTGCCCAATCGCGTGGGGCAAACGGTAGCGAACAAATTCGGCCTGTACGACATGCACGGCAACGTCTGGGAATGGTGCCAAGATTACTACGTTCGCGGTTACGCCGCCGGTGCGCAAACGAACCCAAC
>JAYSYI010000548.1:0-10052 GCA_043727665.1 Limnoglobus sp.
GCGCGGCTCGTCGATGCGACGGGCAAGCCGAAACGCAAAGACAACATCGCCGAAACGCCTTTCGAAAAGAAAGCGATCGAGGCGATTCAGGGCGGCAAGAAGTACTTCGAAGAGATCGGCGAAGCGAACGGCAAACCGATCCTCCGCGCCGCCACAATCGTGCCCGCCGTGCTGAAACAATGCGCCTCGTGCCACAACGTGAAGGAAGGCGACCTCCTCGGCGCGATCGTCTACGAAGTGCCGATCAAGTAGCTCAGACAATGATATTTCGTTTTATGCACGGCGTAGCCGGCTCGTTGGACTTGGCGTCGATCTGAGTCGCCCCTTCGGCCTGGGGTGGATCGGCCATAAAAGGGCGTGAAGCAAACAACCGACGTACCCTCGCTTCAGAAAACCCTTCGGGAAGCCCGGTTTCATCTGGCAGAATCGGCGCTGCAGGCGGCTGCAAGACGAATTCAGTCTGGGTTGACTCGGCCATAAAAGGGCGTGAAGCGAACAAGCGACGTACTCTCGCTTCCGAAAACCCTTCGGGAAGCCCGGTTCCATCCGGCAGAATCGGCGCTGCTAGCGACTGCAAGACGAGTTCTGCGTTGCTACGTGGTGGTGTTGGGTTCATGGGGTCAAGTATACCTCCGACCGAGCCAGGACGGTTCGCTTGGGATCATCGAGAACTAACAGGAACTCATACCACCCAGCTTCGGTTACTGGGGGTGACTCAAGTGGCCGAGCGATGTAGACCATTGTACCCGGTCGGAACGATTGCGTCGGAAAACGATAACTGCAAACAAAACGTTGCCCATCCTGACTAAACAGGTGGGCTTTGATTTCCCGTGGCTGTGAGACACGTTTGAGCCGACTGATCAGTTGTACAAATAACGTGAGAGGCGTAAACGGCTCGGCCCCTGGCAAGAAAGCGAATGGAGCGCTGATCTGGTGGTTGTGCCAAACGCTATGAAGTGTCCACGGCCCCGTTTGTGAGTTGGGCGCGGGTTCGGCCCGCTCGCAACTCATGAATACCTTCACTTGAAGCCATTTCTTCCTTCGCTTTCGCATCGGGTCTCCGTGAGAAAATGACTGGCTCTCAGATTTCGTTTGCGCTAACAGCTTAATTTTCACGAAGTTACCGTAACGGAAGGCCGATGTCAAACCAATCGCTCACCGGTTCGCTTGCTTCCTATGACTCCAGTCCCTTACCAATCCCAATCGATGCGATAGACCGATCCGGCCTTTGGGATCGGGACTTCCCAGAACAGCCAGCGTTTGTTTTCGTCCGCGAAAATGGTGCCCGGTCCCGTGTACGTTACGGGGTCCGATTGGCGTGTCGGTGCGACTCGCATTTGGTAGCTTTTGAACGGCTTGTCTGCTGGAAACAACAATAACATCGACGTCTTCAACGAGCCTTCGTAGCCGAGCGATCCGAACCAGCGCTCGCTGGGTGTCTGTAGCGACGACCAATACGTCGCCTGCATGCGCGCTTCGAATTCCTGATCGACTTCGACGTTGCTGACATCGACTGCGAGTTGGCGAATCTTCATCGCTTGTTGCCCGACGAAGCCGGTTTGCTCGGCCACTTTCATCAAAGCACGTTCGGGGTTCGGCGTGACGCACCGCATCGCCAGTTGTTTCCCCGACGTGCGAAATTCGAATGTCAGCCGATCGACTTTTGCGATTTTCAGCATCCGCAACCGCGTCCGCAACACGACGGAGCAGTCGATGTTATCGTCGGACATCTCGGGTGGAACCGGTTTCCAGCCGCGCATATCGATGATCCGTTCGTCTTCCAGATCGCGAAATGCCGAGCGATCCGGCGGTTCGAGCGTATCGAACTTCGTCGTCGTATGGGGCGATTCTCGATCCGGTTGGGGAGCCGAACGAAGCAGCGAATCGACGCGTCGATTGACTTCCTCGAGTCGAGCGAAATCGGGCTTGGCGGCCATTTTCCACTTCGTGATGCCGTAGAGACTATCAGCGAGTGCGAGCAGGCCGATTGCAATCGCGTACCACTTCGTGCGCGAAGGCTTCACGATTTCGATTTTCGCGACGATCCGTTGCCCCGCGATGTAGCATCCGAGGTCTTTGGCTAACTCGTTCGCCGTCGCGTACCGCTTCTCGGGCTTTTTTTGTAGGCATTTCAAACAGATCGTTTGCAAATCGACGGGGATCAGTCGATCCCCTCGAATGGCCGGGAAAGGCGGTGGCGGTTCGTCGATGACTTTGCGTATCGTCGAGTGGGCGGACGGGGAATCGAACGGGCATCGGCTCGTGAGCAACTCGTAAAGGATAACGCCGATTGCCCAGACATCCGACGGGGGGCCGATCGGCGTACCATCGCCCTTGGCCTGTTCGGGCGACATATATTTAGGCGTGCCCTGTACGATCTGTGTTACGGTTCCGTCGGGGTGGTATTCCTTTGCGAGTCCGAAGTCGGCCACTTTCGGCTCGCCATTTTCGGCAAAGAGTACGTTGTCGCTGCGAAAATCTCTTCTTCACGCCGTGGCATTCGCTGAAAGAGCACCAACCGATCGGCGGCATTAACCGCTTGAAACTCAGCGTCTACGAAGCCTCATCGACGTTTCGCCACCTCGCCAAAGAGCCATCGGGTTATTGAGACAGATATCGCCTTTCAGAGGATGCGGCCATGATCGGACGTTCGGGTAACGATTACTTTTTCAGCAAGTTGCTGTCGTATTTCATGACGCACTTTGCGTTCTTCTGGCACATCGTCAACCGCATCGGCCCACTCGCGCGCTGGATGAACCGGCGGTTAATCGATCGCGCGGTGCGGCGGAGTGACGGCCGCCCCAATCCGTTCAGTACGCTCGCCGATTACACATCGTGGGAATCGCTGACGGACAAAACGTGGTTCGGGCGACACCTGCCGCCGCCGCAAAATACGAGTCCAAGCCGACCCCAACCGCTGCTCGCCGATGTGCTTCCGCTGTTCGACCGCCGTCTGCGCAAGCCCGGCAAACCGGTCGAATCCGAGAAATCGACGCTCCTGTTCCCGACCTTCGCGCAGTGGTTCACCGATGGATTCTTGCTGACGGACTTGAACCATCGACTGAAGACGCACACGAACCACGATATCGATTTTTCGCAACTCTACGGCCTAAAGAAAACGGAAACGGAGTGCCTTCGCCTCAATAGTAAAGTGGTAGGCCAACGCGGTCGGCTGAAATCGGAAATGATCGCGGGCGAAGAATACGCGCCGAAATACTTCGAGTCGGACGGCGTGACGGTACGGCCCGAATTCATCGGCTTGCGGCCACCCCTGCACCTGCGGCCCGAATGGCCGGTCGAGAAACGGCGCACGATTTTTGCCTTCGGCGGCGAGCGGGCGAACGCGACTTCGCAGACGGCAATGATGAACACGCTGTTCCTACGCGAACATAACCGCCTCGCCGGTTTGCTCGAACGCAACCACCCCGGTTGGGACGATGAGCGCGTTTTTCAGATGGCACGCAACACGGTCATCGTGTTGCTCATTGTGATTGTCGTCGAAGAGTACATCAACCACATTTCGCCGTATCACTTTCAGTTTCTCGCCGACCCGTGGGCTGTCTGGAGCGTCGATTGGAACCGCCCCAACTGGATCGCGGCGGAGTTCAACCTCCTGTATCGCTGGCACAGTTTGGTGCCCGAAACCTTCGAGTGGCACGGCGAAAAGTACCCACTCGTTTCCTGGCTGTTCAACAACGACCCACTCACGGAACATGGCCTGGCCTCGGCATTCGTGGCGACCAGCCAGCAAAAAGCGACCGCGATGGGGCTGTACAACACGCCGGCATTTCTGCTACAATTCGAGGCGAGCAGTATTCAGCAGGGCCGCACCACAAATCTCGGCACATACAACGATTACCGCATCGCAGTCGGCTTCCCACCCGCGATCTTCTTCGAGGATATCAGCGACAATCCAGACATCTGCCGCGAACTCGAACGGCTCGACAAGGAGCCGGGCAATGTGGAATTCTACGTCGGCTTGTTCGCCGAAAACGCACGCCCGAACGCCGCCGTAATGGCGATGATTGGCCGCTTCGTCGCAATCAATTCCTTCTCGCAAGCCCTGACAAATCCGCTACTTTCGCGCTACGTCTTTAACGCGCAAACCTTCAGCACCATCGGTATGGAGTGCATCGAAAGCACGCACTGCCTCGAGACGATCGTCAACCGCAACGTGCCAAAACCGGCCCCCGAAGGCAGCATCACGATGAAGCAGAAATAGAAAAAGCCCAGGGACGATCGTCCCTGGGCTTTCAGTGGGCTTTCGGCTTTCATTTCTTCTTCGCGAGTTCCTTGACTTGAAAATCGATGCCTTCGTTCTTGCCGGGTTTGATGTCGGCCGTCAGCGTCGTTTTCTCGTTGAACTCCGGCCCGATGCGATGTTCGCGGGCGGCAGAACCCATCACAGGATGGGCTTGGATGCGCCAAAGTGGCCCTCTTGTGGCGTCAGCGTTTTGCCGGGAATTGTCCAAAGTTGCAGCGCGGGACCGAATCTGCCGAATGCATCGGCGGGGAACGCGATGGCATCGACGCCATGAATCACATGCGCGGCCCCGGAACCGAGTCGTCGCCCCGTCGCGGTTTCCCAAACTTGGACGTGCCCATTTTTCGAAGCCGCGGCCAGTTTCGTACCGTCGGGAGAAGTGAATAAATCTGGATCTCTGACACTTCGCGTAATAAATCGCCGTAACGATTTCCCTGTGGCGACATCCCACTCTTCCACGGGTGTGTTTTCCCCCGCCGTATACACTCGCTTACCATCAATGGAAAATTGCACACCGGTGATGTGACTCGAAGTGGTTTTGATTTTGGCGATCTCAATGCTTCTGTCGATGTCCCAAATCTGTACGATACCGGATTGGTCTTCGGTATTTTTTTCGCGTACCGTGTAATTTCCGCAGGTCGCGAGTCGCTTGCCATCGTTCGAGAAGCTCGTTCGAATTTCACTCGTCAAATGTACGTTAAGCTCCGCGATTCTTTCCCCGGTCCCGCGTGCTGCATACGCGGACTTCGACCGTGTCGACGTTGTCTCGCTGGTCCATCGCGTAGGCATATCGTTCGGCTTTGGCATCGATCGTGAATTGGGCATTCGACAAGTCGGGATTTGCCTTAGCCAAGTGCGTCCATAATGTTTTGCCGGAGTGCGGGTCGATGACACTCAAGCGATCGTGGCAGTTCACAATCAGTCGTTGTCCGTCTGGGGTGATCCGCAACAAATACACGGGGTGGGTTAATAATTCCTTGAATTTGACCTTATGCGTTTTCTTGCCGGTCTCCACGCTAAAGTAGCGCAATCGATTTGGCGACTCATACTGCAAAATCGAGCGGCCATCGGGAGTGATCGTAGTAGGTGTCCAGTCTTCCAATCGACGGTGTTTCGTCGAACCCAAACGCAAGATCGCGCCGGCAGGAAGTGCATCGTCGGAAGTCGCGGTGCCAACGCCAGCCGCGAACGCGACGCAGACTATCAGCATGCGAATCCCGTTCATGGCGACTTTCGGTAGGGAACGGGATCGAAACGCAAAGCCTACCGTTCGTTCACTTTCACGATCTCGATGGCGGGTTTGGCCATTAGCACGCGGATGAGTGGCAACACGGGCGCGAGTGATTTCTCGTTGTCCCACGACGTATCGGTGATCTTGATGTGCCCTGGCCCGATGGAGCCTTGGCCGCGGGTGCCATCGAGCGCGAGCCACTGGCCCTCGGCGTAAACTTCGTACCACATGTGATACGCCAGGAACGCCTTGCCGCTGCGGTCCGTGGCATACACCAACCCGTATACGGTGCGGCTGGAGATACCGAGCGCCCGGCACATGCCCGCCGCCAACACACCGAACTCTGTGCAGTCGCCGTTGAGCGTCTTGGCCACTTCGCTCGCGGTCGCTTGGGCTTGCGAAAACTCGATGCCACGCATGTTTTTGAACACCCACGTTTCCACGGCTTTCGCTTGTTGCCACGGTGTCGCCCCCGCCGGCAACCCCGCCACGGCGGCCTTGGCGTGGGCCTTCACGCGGTCGTCTTGCCAGTCGATGAAGAAGCTATTCGAGAGATATTCTGGGCCGGGGACTTTCTCCGCCACCGCGAGATTTTGAATGCCGCGAATCGCGCTCACTTGCAGGTCGAACGTCTTCTTCGCCTTGTCGATGTTCTGGATGATTTGCCGGCCATCTTGCGGGATCGCCGACTCCGGATCGGCTTCGGATTCCATCGTAATGCGATATACCGCCGATGCGGCTTCGTGCAAATTCGGCACGGGGCGAGCGAGTACGATCGATTGCGCATCGAAGATTTCGACGAGCTTCGTGGCGGGCCGCAGCGCGACGTCTTTCGTCGTCCGCATGTACGTGATGCGCCCGCCGAGTGCGGCCATGTCTTGATCCATGCGGACCATCTCGAACGTGTCCGGGTCGCACCAGATCGTGCCGGGCGGCATCTTGAATACGACGCGGCCCTGCTTGTCTTTGAGTTCTTGCATAACCGCTTCGAGGCGGAGGAGTTTGCGCGGTTTCTCCCCTTGAATGAGCGCGACCGTCTCGATCGCTTTCGCGGTGACTGTGGTCTTGATCGCTTGGTTCAACCGGCCTTCGTAGACCGAATATTCGAACGACTCGCCGGGCTTCGGCTTGCGATCCGCGAACAGCGTGGCTTCTTTGGCGACGCCGAGAACGCCTTCGGGCCAGGGCACGCTTTCGGCCGCCGCCGCCGCACCTTCGCCCTTCACAATGAGCGTCCGGCCATCGACTTTCCCGGTGATCGCTAGCGTCTGATTCTTGCCGACTTCGTAGCGCATCCGCACCGTCAGCACCGCCCCTTCGATCGTCTCCATCGTCGCGTCTTCGGTCCATTGTTCGACGGGCTGCCCGAACCGCGACACGTTCATGCGGAACATCTTCGTGGCATACACGTACTTCTTGCCATCATGTTCGTGTTCGCGAACGATCACGTGAAAGTAGCCAATTTTCAGGCCCTTCAAGTACGCCACGTCCCACGTTTCGAGAACGACTTTGCCTTTTTCCGTATCCGTTTTGGCATCGGCAGCGAGTTTCGGTGTGGTCACGTCGGCGACCGGTTTCGGGTCCGAAATGGGCACGGGGTTGAGGTTCGAACCGATAGCGGGCTTCGCCGGTTTGGAACCTTTGCCGTTATCCGAATCGAGTTGCCGCGGCGTTGGCATCGTCACGGCAGGCGCGCCGTAGCGAAGCGGACGAATGACGAGGAAGCCGTCTTTGTCCGGTATCACTTCCGGTGCGGATTTGGTTGCTGTGCTGTTCTTGGGCCGAATGACGATCTTGCCATCGGTCGGTTCCTCTGCGCTCGCGATAAGGCAAGTGGCAAAGGCGAAAATCGCGAGCAGGCCGTTCATACGCATCGTTTGTCCTCTGTCACTTCCATTCGTCGGTATCGACAGAACGCAATTCGGGCATCACTCGTTGATCGATCGTTACCGATCATTATTATCGCGGCGTATTCCATTTCAACCGCATTTGCAACGACCCGCACGCGCCGTTTTACCCACATGACCAGAATCTTCAGAATTTCCGTGCGATTTCCTCATCGGGTCGCATTCGGCGGTCTAGAATTCGACGCGTCGGTCGACCGGAGATCGATTCGAAGGGTATGTTTTTGCTGGTCAAACGCAGCAACCGACACCCCACGATCTACCCCACCGACGGCTGCTCTTCCCAACGGGACCGGGATCCCGCAGTTGAGAGGCTTCTCCGTGAACGGCGACCGAATTTCCTCGCATTTGCAGCGTACTCAGTACGGTGATTTCACACTCACCGAGGCCGTCCGCCCTGCGCTCGATGTGCCCGTGCGACCGCGACAAGGTTACCGCATCCACATTTATCTCGACCGCGAACGCAAGTTTCGCCTGCCAATGCTTACGGCATCGGTTTCTGCAGAGTTGTTGTTCGATACCTTTCTGACATTGCTCGAACCGCTCGGCGAGACGCTCCACGTCGTACTCGAAAGTAGTCACGGCCAGCACGGCGACGATCGCCGCGAGATTCGCCGCAACGGCATCGACGCCCCCGTGCTGCTCAGCCACTTTTGCGACTTCGAAGATCTCTTGCTCAACGATGGTTGCACGGGCGTCTCCGTGCTCAGTTCGAAGCGGCCGATCGAAGTGCAATTCGACGAACACAAGCTATTTACAATCTACGCACCGAACCTAAAGCCCTTCCAACGAGTATTACGCTCGATGGGCGTCCGCAAACGCCGGCTTCTCCCGCTCATCACCGAAGCCGAACACCTCCACCACTCGACCGACGCCCGCGCCGACGAATTCGACCAACTCGCCTGCCGATTAGGCGTCGCCGACTTCGATCAAGTCCTAATGGACGATGAGACTGGGTATTGAAACATCTTCTCCGTTTAGCCGCGCCGCGTAGTCTTCGGAGCGAAGCGCGGGGTGCGAACTTTAGGAAGACAACGCGATTTTGAGCGTGTTTAAGCCGCACGCGCTTCGCTACGCAGAGCCTACGCGGCGCGGCTAAACTTTAACAGAAATCACCCTTGGGGTCGCGGTTGGCCTTGGCCCTGGTAGCGCAGGCGCTTTTGGGCGTCGACTTCGAGTGCGCCGAAGAGTTGTTCGTGGCGAGCGATGATCTGACGCAGCGAGTCCATGAGTCGCTTGGCGACGTACGGATTCAGCACGAGGCGATGGCTGAACTGAAGCGGTTCGGCGGTGTTGGGCGACTGCATGATGCCGGTGTGCAGGCCGATATCGACGAGGATTTCTTCCATCGAACTACTCAGGCTCAGACGGAAGAAGTTCGCGTAGACCGCTTGCATCTTCGAGACGTCGATCGGGATCTGAATCGAAGTCGGTTGAGCGCCCGCTGCGGTCAGTGGGACTTCCGGCATCTTGGCTTCGTCGGCCATAACAACATCTCCAAGTGGGTACATTCGGTCGCGGTATCGTAGACCGCAGACAACGTGGTTGCGCAGTTCGCTTACTCAATCTATCCGTTGCATCGCGTGTGTGAAGGGGTTCACGCGATGTCGTTCGCTGCGGAATCGAATTCGGCGTCGAGCGAAGTTCGACGAACCGGACATGCCGCCACAAACAACACGAAGTCCCGCACGGTGATGACCGGCTGTACTTTGCGAAGCGTCTCTGCGGATGGAAGTTGTCGACCCAACTTTGCAACCACCTCTATGACGGCGTCGTCCAGATCCTCGTCCACCATCCCGTAGATGCGACCGATGTCATCTGCGGCCCGAACCGGGAAAGCGACCACGCCGGAACACCATTTCTGGAACTCGGCGTAGACGGCATGCAGTATCTCAGTGGGTATGTCGTCTGCGGCAAACGAAGAGTGGAACGTGTCGAAATTTTCGCCAGGACGGGAAGCCGCAATCCGCCGAGTGCGAACCCGACCCCAGACACTCAGCACCACAACCAGGGCGATGAATCCAACGACTGCATACACCCAGAATGGCACGATGTTCACTCCGTCACTGTTTAGCCGCGCCGCGTAGTCTTCGGAGCGAAGCGCGGGCTCGGTGTATCGGATTGCACGCGATTGTCACCTGCGTTCGCGCCCCCGCGCTTCGCTCCGCAAAGCCTTCGCGGCGCGGCTAAACGAATCCCGATTTGCGCTCAGCTGATGTCGTTTGTTCCGGCATCGAATTCGGCGAACAACGTCGCCAACGGTAGCGTGAAACCGGGTAGCACCGTGCCGCCTTCGAGAGTCTCGACGAGTTCGTCCGTATCGTCTGACGATTGATAACGGGTTGCCGTCCGCGCTCGCGGGTCGATCTCCCAGACCAACTGGCAGCCCGATGCGAAATATTCCTGGCGTTTCAAAACCAACTCGGCCACGGTGTTGCTCGGGCTGACGATATCGACGCACAAATCGGGGCACCAACCGCCCACTTGCGGAATCGGATTCGGTACTCGCTCGCGCCGCGTGAACGACACATCGGGCAACCGCAAGTTGCCTTCGGCCATGCGAAATTGTGCATCGGCCCCGATCACCGCACCGAGACGTTTCGGGATAACGTGCCCGTTGAGAAAGTACCCGAGCAACATCCCCAAAAAGCCT
>JAYSYI010000549.1:0-3318 GCA_043727665.1 Limnoglobus sp.
GTCGAATCGGCGATGCGTTGCTATCGTCAACACCTTTCGGAAGGCGGCGTGGCCACGATCCGAAGTGAGGATTCGTGGATGTTGATTAACCTGAAGCAATCTCAAAAGGAGAACGACCATGCGAAAGCGAATTAGTATCGTGCTGTTGGGCCTATTCGCGATGATTTCGCTGGGGCAAGCCCCCGCACCCGAAGCCAAGCTGAAGAAAGCTCCGGAAGCGGTGAAGCCGCAGACGCTTGAGGAAGTCACCGCCGATGCGGTGCGGTATCACCCGGACGTACGTGCCGCCGCTGCCGAAGTTGAACTCGCACAGGCAAAGTGGCTGCAAACCAAGCACAACGTGGCAATCAAAGTCGCGACGGCCAAACGCGCCTTCGAGAATCTCAAACAGCAAGTCGCGGGAGAGGAAAAGGGGTATCAAATCGCATTGCTCAGCTTGAAAACGGCAAGAGAGTCGTACGATAAAACGATACCTTTACAAGTGAATAAGTTAATTTCTATAGCCGAACTGAATCAGATGAAGTTGATGGTCTCGCAGCAGGAAATGCAAGTGGCAGTATTAGAAAAAGCCATGGTGAAACTCAAAGGCGAACTGGCCAACGCCGAAGCCGACTATGCAACATACACGTACAAAAACCAGAAGATTCGAGGGGAGTTTGCTGTTGAGACACTTGATATTTCATGGTTCCACAGTGTGCAAGCCGTTCAGTCACCGACTACAAAGATTTCCGGCTCGTTTGCGAATCAATTGCGTGAGTCGTTCGACAAGCCGATCAAGCTCGAAGCACAGAAAAAGGTCTATCTTGAACAGGTTTTTACCGTGTTGTTGAAGTCGGCGAATGTGACGGGGATGGTTCGTGTTCCGCGGTGGCAACAGCTTACGAACATTAAAGATCCAATGCATATTGATCTTCCCGGTGGCGAGCATACTTTGGAAACGTGGCTTCAACTCTCCGTAGATGAAATCAACGACGCTTTCATTCCCATTGTTCCTGACGAAAATAGTAAATCTCCAACACGCTATGAGTTGTACGTTCGCGAATATGGCCTCCTCTTGGCGGATGCAAAGAATCCACCAGCCGACGCGATTACCGTCAGCGAATTTCTGAAGCAAGTGCGTGCCGAGAAGGCGAAATAGCCCCGTCCCATGGTTCCACCATGGGCTGAGAGAGCGACCCCTTCAGGGTCGGGTTCTATTTTCGGTCCTGAAGGGACCGCTTACATAGCCCATGGTGATACCATGGGTGTACCTCGAAGACTCGCCATGACTGGTTTTCTTGGGTATTTGCCCCCGCGCAGGCTAATGACCTGCGGCTACCGGAACCAGAAAAGAATTGACACGTCGGGCCGTCTGAAAAATATCCGTTTCCGCTGCGTGAGGTATAAAACGTTGACAGAGGGTACGTCTATCCCCTAAAGTCGCGATGGAAGACGTGCCCGAAAATTGGTGGAAAGCGAGCCTACTGTGCCGATTCAAATGGAACTCAAACGGATCATCATCAGCGAGGTCGACGATACGCAACTTATCGTGCTGAAGGAACTCGAAGGCGACCGGAGTTTCCCGATTGTCATCGGCCTATTCGAGGCGCACAGCATCAATCGCCGCGTGAAAGGCGAGTTGTCGCCGCGGCCACTGACGCACGATTTGATCGTCGCCGCCGTCGAAGCGATGGGTGGCGACATTCAAGATGTGATCATCAACGACCTGCAAGAACACACCTATTTCGCGAAACTGCGAGTGCGGCACGAAGGCGAACTCATCGAGATCGACTGCCGACCGAGCGACGCAATTGTGATTGCCGTGACGGCGAAGATCCCGCTCTACGTCAACGAAAGCGTGCTTGGCGATGCAATCGACGAAGATTAATCTGGAGGTCACCAGGGGTACAACGTCTAATTTGGCTGACAGAACCGACCCTTTAGAACTGAAGATTAACATTTTTGAATCGAACGCGCTCGCCAGTTTAATCGTCGACGAGTTTCGCGAATTCCATTTTGTAACAGGTCGTGTTGCCGTTGCCGGTAAAGAGCCATTTGCCGCAGGGGCTGAATGCGAGCGACTGGATGGCCGTGTCGAACTCGCGGGCCGTCAGTAACCGGCCACTGAGAATGTCCCAGATGCGGATCGTGAGATCGTCGCCACCGGAGATGAGGTAGCTGCCGTCGGGGCTAAACGCGAGTGCCTGAATGCGTTCGGTGTGCCCCGCCAACTCGAAGATTTCCTCATCGCCTTCGACCTTCGATTCGAGATCCCAAACGTACACCGCATCGTTGATTCCCGCACCGGCGAGGTAGCGCCCCGTTGGGTCGGTCGCCAGAATGTACACGCCGGTATCGAACACGAGTTGCTTCGTTTTCGAAGGCACATCCCACACGCAAACTGCACCGGTTCGATCCCCCGTCGAGAGATAATCAATTCCGCCGACGGCGACCCGTTGGCCATCGGGGTGGAAGTCGATGCTTTCTAATGTGCAGCCGTCGGCGGCTTCGATGAGGATGATGTTCGGCTCGCCGGTGGTCGTGTCCCACAGCCAGACGAGGCCATCGGCCGGGCTGGATTGCGCCAGTTGCGTGCCGTCGGCGTTGAAAGTCAGCGCGCCGATCGGCGGCTTCGTCGCTTCCAAACGCTTGATTTTTCCGGGATTTGTCCGGTCGTGGAGCCGCGTAAAGTGGTCGGTCCCGCCGATCGCCAGCCATCGGCCATCGCGGCTCGTGGCAATGCACGATGCGGTGGCGGCATCGTTCAGCGCGATCTCCGCACCGGTTGCGGCATCCCACGCCATCGCGGTTGCTCGGCCCGTGCTAATGAGTTGCAGCGTGTCGTGCGGGCCAGCAATCAGCGCGATGCCGTGCTTGCCCGTCGGGTTCGGCCCCGCTACCAATCGCCCCGTGGCCGTGTCCCAAATATGGATGACGCGATCCGCACCCGCCGAGGCCAAGCGCGAACCATCGGCATTGAACGACAAACTATGGATTTCATCGACGTGGCCGCGAAGCACGTGAGCGACTTTCGCCGTCTTCGGGTTCGACCACAAGTGAATATCGTGATCCGAATCGACCGTCGCCAACAGCGAACCGTGCGGCGCGAACGCAAGCACGAGCACTTGATCCGAATGGCTGTTGAGCAGCATCAACGGGTCCGACTGTTTCGGATCCCAGACGCGGGCGGAGGTATCCCAACCGGCGGAGGCGAGCAGCGTGCCATCGGCCGACCACGACAGCGACGGAATGCGGTCGGTATGGCTACGCAGTTCGGCAATGCGATCGTGCGAAACGGCATCCCATACGCGAACGAGGCGGTCTTCGCCGGCGGTGGCA
>JAYSYI010000550.1:0-10041 GCA_043727665.1 Limnoglobus sp.
AGGCCATCGAGTGCCTTCTTCAGTGTGTCGTTGCCTTTGACGACGTCCTTCAAATCGGCGTTGAGGTCTTGCTGTTTCTTCGTGGCGTCGTTCGTGGCTTGCAGGTTGTCGGGGTTCTTTTTGAGTTCCTCGGCGAGTTCCTTTTGCTTGTCCGCGATCTCTTCGAGCTTCTTTTTATCGAGCCGGTTTTGCGCGAGTTTGTCGTTCTTCGCGATCAGTGCATTCAGCTTTTCGACGGCTTCGTCGAGCTTCGCGGCGGCCTCGGTAATGTTCTTGTCACGCGGTTGCGGTGCGGGTTCGTTCTGTGCCTTTCGCAGCATGTCGTCGGCGCGCTGTAGCGGCGAATCGGCGACTTCACGAATTTCCTTCGCCAACCCGCGCAACTCGGGCGTCAGCCCCACGACGCGGGCGAGTTCTTCGAGTTGTCTCGCCACGTCCTTGGCTTTGTTCTTGGCATTTTCGAGCTTCGCGAGTTGGTCGGCGGTCAGGTTCGGCTTACCGAGCGCTTCCTTCTTGACGCTCTGCACATCGTTGTCCGCGTCGATGGCGTCCTTAAGCGCGGCTTGCAGCTTTTCCTTGATCTTGTCGCGTTTGTCGAGCACGTCCTGTTGGGCGAGCGGCTTCGCGGTCGAATCGATGCGGATGACGGCCCAGCCCTTTTCGGGGTACACCACGCTCTGCGGGCCGATGCCCGCTTCCGGCACCGAGCGATTATCGAACGCCCGAATGCGATACTGAATCGTGTCGCCTTCCTTGCCTTTGTCCATCAAGTCGAAGCCGTAACGCCCCTCGGCTCGCGGCGTACCGAGGTCTTTCAGCACGATCGGCAGCGTGTGCAATTTATTCTCGCTGCTGAGTGCATATTCGAGTTCCACCGATGCGACGCGAATATCATCGAGCACGGCGAGGTCGATCACCACTCGTTCGCCGGGGCGGACGTCTTTCGGTTTCTCGCTGGCATTCGTGACCTTTTCGAACTTCGGCGGCGCGTCGAGGATCGCCTTCGTCGCCATCGTGATTTCCGTGCGGACGTTCTGCTCTCCGACCAGAACCAGTTTCAGCGTGCCCTCGGCAATCAGTTGCCATTCTGCCGTGCCGCCCGTTTTGTCCGCATTGAGCTTCGCGTAAAACTGCTCGGTGCCGACCTTTGCGTCGGGGTTCGCGGGTGCCCACTCGAACGACGCGCTCGTTGCGGCACGGTTGAACTTCATATCGAAGCGAACTTTGCTGTACTGCAATGCCTCGAATTCGTGCAACCCTTGCTGAACGAGTTCCGCGTGAAGTGGCTTGGCGTATGCGGGCGGCACAATCGTGAATGATGTGCCTTCGATGAGTTCGACGGGATCGACGACGGTGACGAGGCACCACTCGCTGCGCGTGTCGCCGGCTTCGATGCAATATTCGAAACTCGCCGTCACGGCCGGTTTCGTCACAGTGAACGCAGCTTTGTCGTCACCGGTCATCGGCAGTTTTTTCTCGATCTCGGTGCCCGGTTCGCGGTGCAACAACACCGCGGTTTCGGGCAGAACAACGTTCGCTTTCAGCGGTTCGAAGAACCCCGTGAGTGTTACCGACTCACCGCGTTTGACGATTGGATTCCCCGACGACACCGTAATTTTGAACGACGGCTCGATACGCGGCGCGTACCACGGGAGCAAGAACCGGCGCACGCGCTCGGTCGACCCTGGCAGGAAAAACATCGGTGAAAGAACGAGTAACGTGACGGCGACTGCAACAATGCCGATCCGCAAAACGGAACCCGTTGGCGCGGCGCGGAAAAAGTTCAGCTTCTTCGTGCGCTGAGCGGTGTCCTTCGCCAAAACCTCCATGAGCGCTTTCGAGCCGTTACCCGCATCGGAGTGTTCGCTCAGTTCCACCAGCGTGGAAAGTCGTTCGGCGAGGCTCGGGTAATGTTTCTCGATCGCCGCCGCCAACATCGGCACCGGTACTTCGTTGCGGAGCGGCCGCACGATGAAACGCCAGGCCGCAAAGCCGAGAATCGTCATCCAGCTACACAGCAACAACCCGCGGACGGCACCCGACAGATTCAGTTTCGCATCGATCAACACCGCCGCCAGCGCCAACACGAAGAACACGAGCGCGAACCGGCTGAGGCCACGAATCAGCCACAGGCGACGCACTTGGCTCGCCAGCTCGGCGAGCTTTTCTTCGATCACGCGCGGGAGTTTGACAGCGGACATGCGAACCCCAAGAGAGAGTGCCGCAACATTCGGCTAAACGACTGGTGCAATTATAAAT
Source organism: Limnoglobus sp. (assembly GCA_043727665.1). Classification (GTDB taxonomy): domain Bacteria; phylum Planctomycetota; class Planctomycetia; order Gemmatales; family Gemmataceae; genus Limnoglobus. The sequence goes on from JAYSYI010000550.1 coordinate 2,260, forward strand.
GACGCAAGGCCACAAGTGCAAGCATTCCTTGCGGAAATGGTGGCGCACATTTTGGACAGGCACGAAAATTGTTTCGGAATTGTGGCGGATGTCGGACGCGGAATTGACTGTTCTGTTTGTGCGGTATTCGATGTCAGTCCACATTGGGCTATTCGAAGGCCGTTTACCAGTCAATTCTGGAGCCTCCCCTCATGTCTCGTTACTGGATCAGCAAGCTATTCGGCAGCCCAAAAACCAAACCAAAGCTGGGGCGAATGCGGCTGGGCGTCGAATCGCTGGAGTGCCGCGATGTGCCCGCCTTTTTGGCCCCGACGAGTTTCAACTCCGGGTTCTCGGTCAGTGCCGCCACGACCGCCGACATGAACGGCGATGGCAAGATGGACATCGTTTCGGTTGGCAACATTAGCGGAAAGGGTGTCGCCAGCGTTTCGATGAATAATGGCGATGGCACTTACACGCAAGGCGGACAATATTACACGGGTAACAGCCCGGTTGCGGTGAAAGTCGGCGATTTCGATGGCGATGGCAAGCAAGACATCGTCACACTCGCGGCGTATTACACCGGCGCGCTCACGACGATGAACGGCAACGGTGATGGCAGTTTCCAGCCGTACGTGTCGTACACCGTGCTGACCCCGCCGACCGATGTCGAAGTTCGCGACGTTACCGGTGATGGCCGCCCCGACCTCGTTGCGGTGAACGACTACTTCAGCACGTTGAGCGTGTTTGCGAACACGGGCCTCGGCAAATTCGGGCCGAAGGTCGATTACGCAGCGGGCAGCCAGCCGTGGGCGGTAGGCACCGCCGACTTCAACGGCGATGGCAAGGCAGACGCAGTGGCAACCAACTTGAACAGCACGGGAGGCGGCCTCGGCTTGTTCGCAGGTAATGGTACCGGTGGCTTCGGGGCACGGGTGAGTGTGGCCGTCGGTGTCGGTGCTTCCGCACTAACGATTGGCGACTTCAACGGCGACGGCAAACAAGATGTCGCTGTAACCAGCGCAGCGGGGTCCACAACCGTGAACGTGCTTCTCGGCAACGGCGATGGCACGTTTCAGGCGGGTGTGAACTATAACGTCGGATATTCCCCAAATGACATCAAACAGGGCGACTTCAACAACGACGGCAAAATCGACCTCGTCGAACGCACGACGGCGGGGTACGTGATCGAAGCGGGTAACGGCGATGGCACATTCCAACCCGCCGTGATTGCAGCGGGTGGGGCGGGCAATTCCTCGCTGATCGCGGACTTCAACGGCGACGGCGCGACCGACATCGCGAGCACTAGCGCTGGCACGGTGATGGTGCAGATCAATGCGAACACAGGGCTGTCTGCCGCGATCGCCGGGGCCGGTTTCACGATCAGCGCCCCGACGACGACACCCGCCGGTGTGCCGATCCCCGTCACCATTCGGGCCGTCGATGCCAACGGTGCGATCGTTCCGACTTTCACGGGAACCGTAACTGTCAGTGCGAGCGGGCCGATTGCCAATAACACACTCTTTACGTTCACTCCTGCCGATGCTGGCGTATTGACCGTAAATATTTCCGTTTTCTCTGTGGGGACTCAGACGATTACTGCCTCTGCCCCGCTACTTTGGAGCGCGTCGCAAGCGATTACGGTCACGGCAGCCCCGGCGACCCGTCTGGCCGTCACTGCGGTACCGAACGCCGTGGCAGGTACTCCGACCACGTTCATGGTGGTTGCCACCGATTTGTTCGGGAACATGGTGGCGAATTACACCGGCACGGCTCACTTCACAAGCAGCGACCCACAGGCCGACCTGCCCGCCGACTACACCTACACCGCCGCCGACGGGGGTAGCCACACGTTCACGGGTACGTTGAAGACCGCCGGGAATCAGGTGTTCAAGGCCGCCGACGCCACCGCGCTGACACTCGTCGGCAATTCGAACGGCGTGCTGGTCACCCCGATCGCAGGCGTTTCGCTCAGTACATCTGGCGGCGGCGGGTACATTGGCGTCGCGCATCCCGTGACGGTCAACGCCCGCGACATCTACGGCAACGTGGCCACAAGTTACAACGGCACGGCTCACCTGTCGAGTTCGAACCCGAACACGATCGTCGGTGCCGATACCGTCATCGTGAACGGCGTCGGGACGATTACTGTCACGCCGATGACTCTCGGCACCCAGACTCTCACCGTCACGGGTGCGTTAATCGGTACTTCTGCCAGTATCACCGTGACGCCGGGTTGGCCGGTCCGGTTCACAATGACGGCCATTCCTTCAACGATCGCGGGTGTGAGCCAGTCGTTCTCGGTGACCGCGTTCGACGCCTTCGGCAACGTCTCGAATGTGTACACCGGCACCGTGGTATTCAGCAGTTCGGACATCCAGGCCGGGCTGCCCGCAAGCTACGCCTTCACCGCAGCTGACGCAGGATCGCACACGTTCAGCGTGGCACTGCGAACCGCCGGTTTGCAGTCGTTCACGATGCGGGACTGGGTCTTGGCGGCGGTCACGGTTACGCAGACCGGTATATTTGTCGGGTCTGCGGCACCGGTCTCGATGTCGGTAACGGCACTCCACGCCGTCGTTGCAGGGACCGCGCAAACTGTGACCGTGAGCGGGAAAGATGCGTTTGGAAACATCGCCACGGGCTACCGTGGGACGATCGCCTTCGGCAGCAGCGACTTACTCGCAGGCTTGCCGGCGAACTACACGTTCACCGCAGCTGACGCGGGAACGCACGATTTCAGCGTGATACTGAAGGCGTCCGGAAGTTCGGTCGTCACCGTGCAAGACACCGCGAACGCGACGAACCCTGCATACAACTTCATTCAACGCGACATCCCCGTGACGCCAGCGGCCGCCGTTGGCTTCACGTTGCGAGCAACGACGAACGTCACCGCAAACGTCGCGTTCCTCTTCACGGTTCAAGCCATCGATGTCTTCGGAAACGTCGTCAACGGTTATCGGGGTAAAGTCCACTTCACCGGGCCGAGCGGCGTCCCGCTCGACTACACCTTCACGGCCGCCGATGCCGGTACGCACGCTTTCAGCATCACGTTGACCGCAACGGGCACGCAAACGATCGGCATTCAGGACACCCTCAACGGTGCGATGAAAGCCCAGACGAGCGTGAAAGTCGTCGCGCAGTCCACCGGTGGAGGCGGCACGGGTGGCGGCGGTACCGGAGGCGGCGGCAAGAAGCCATAACGTGTGCTGCGATGCGGTTCGGGTTTGGCCCGAACCGCGTCGCATCGGCTATACTTCTGGAAGTCCAAACGATGGCCTTCCCGAGATGATCGATGGTTTCCCCCGAACGGCTCGACTCGTTGCAAATCGCGTTCGCACGGTTGCTCGCCGAGTTTGGCATCGAACCGGCGGCCACGTATTCGCACTTCGACAACCTCGTGGCGATGTACTCGCAAAATCATCGCCATTACCACAATCTGGAACACATCGCCGAGATGCTGAAAGTCGCGGGCCGGTTACGGAAATTCGCGGAGAACTCGAACGCGGTGCAGTTGGCCGTGTGGTATCACGATGCGGTTTACGACCCGAAACAGCGCGATAATGAGGCGAAAAGTGCCGACTTCGCCAAAAATGTGCTCGAAGAACTCGGCGTATCGTCGCCGATGATCGCAACGGTAACAAACCTGATTTTGGCCACCGCACACGCGACGTCGCACGAATTGAACGCGGATGTGCGCGTCCTGCTCGATGTCGATCTCGCAATTCTCGGTTCCGGCGACACGCGATATGCACGTTACGCCGCCGACATTCGCCGCGAATATGCGTGGGTGCCCGATGCCGAGTATGCCGCCGCACGCGTCGCCGTTCTCGATGGCTTTCTCGCGAGGCAACGGGTCTACCACACGGACATCATGTTCCTCGAAGGCGAGGGGAGTGCCCGCCGGAACATGCTTGCGGAGCGCGCCACGCTCATGTTACCGTGACGACGAGATTGTCCCGATGCACGAGTTCCTGATACGGCAATTTCCCGAAGCGGCTGGCGATTCGTTCGCGGCTCATACCGATGATCCGCGTCGCATCGTCCGCACCGTAGTTAATTAATCCGCGTGCCAGTTCGATGCCATTCGCGTCGAAGATCGCCACGACATCGCCTTTGCCGAACGTGCCTTCGATCTGTTGCACGCCGACGGGGAGTAGACTTTTCCCCTGCTCCACAAGGGCTTTACGAGCACCGTCGTCGATGCGGACTTTGCCCTTGGGCTTGGCGGTGAAGCCGAGCCAGCGCTTCCACGCCGGTACCGATCCGCCGTGCGGCAGGAACAGCGTGCCGACGCTTTCGCCCGCGAAAATCGCATCGAGAATGCCATCGGTCGCGCCGTTCGCCATGATGACTGACCCGCCCGCCACCGTCGCCAGCCGTGCCGCCAGAATCTTGCTTTTCATGCCGCCGGTACCGAGGTCGCTCTTCGTGTTCCCCGCCATCCCCGCTATCGATTCGTCGATGTGCGCGACCGTCTCGACCAGCTTCGCCGACGGATCGTGGCGCGGGTCCGCCGAATACAAACCATCGACGTTCGTCAGCAAAATCAGCAGCGGCGCTTGCAGCAGATTCGCGACCATCGCCGCGAGTTGGTCGTTGTCGCCGAACTTGATTTCGGCAATGCTCACTGTGTCGTTTTCGTTGATGATCGGCAGCGCCGAGTATTCGAACAACGTGATGATCGTGTTCCGCATATTCAGGTAGCGCGAGCGCGAATCGAAGTCCCCCGCCGTTAACAGTATCTGCGCGGCATGGACGCCGTGCGGGTTCAAAAACTCCTGATAAAGCTGCATCAGTGCCGACTGACCCACCGCCGCACACGCTTGAAGGTGCGGTAAATCGACGGGTCGTTTGCCGAGTTTCAGTTTGCCAACGCCCGCACCAATCGCCCCCGAACTCACGAGCGCCACCCGGCGGCCGCCCGCACGAATTCGCTGTACCTGATCGACGAGTGCCGCAATCCGCACGCGATCCAACGCACCCTTGGAATCGGTAAGCACGTTCGTCCCGACCTTGATCACGACCGGGTCCGCCGCCATCACCACGTTCCGCCGCGCATCGTGTACCATGCCGAAATCTCTCATGTGTCACGATACGAATCCGCTCGCCGGTGCGAAAGTCATTGGCGATGAGATTCATTATACGGACAGATGAAGTCTAGCGATTTCACCTCGGCGAGAAATTACTGCATATTACGCTCGAGATATTGCTTCCTCCAGGCATCCGACTTCATCTCTTCAGGTAGCGCAGGATCAGACGGTTCGAGCTTGAGCTGATCGAGTCGCTGAAACCAAGAATCGGACGGCGACCAGATCCCATAGACTTGATCGATTGTCTCGTCGAGCACGATCTCCTTCGCACCATCGTACCCACCGTCGAATATACGGCTGCAAGAACGATGGATGGTTGTTGTGAAGCCCAGTACAAAATCGCAATCGATTCGCGTGTCAATTCCGATACACTCTTCACCGTCTTCTCGAGGAGCATCACGCGAATCGCAATGCCTTCTTCATCGAGAACGAACCGCACCCACGAACCATCCACCGTCGTGAAGATATCGGCACCGCCGCAGTCATCGTGGAAGAAATAGCACTGAATCGTGAATGTATCCGTGCCGTAGTTTTGTATCGCTGTGGCGAAAGCAATGACTTCGTTCATGCCGGAGAAAATTTCGTTACGAGATCGCGGATGAAAGTTGCGTTCGTGCCGATGCGAATCCGCTCGTCCGTGCGGAGATCGTTGGCGAAGAGATCCACAATCGGCGTGATCGCAATCTTCGCTACCACATCGCGGGGCATCATAGCTGGCGAGAGGAACTGGATGGCACGGCAAGCCGCACAACACACTGCCGCATCGGTATGCGAGAGGTAGCGGATCGCATCATAAACGAACTCAAGCGGGTTCAGTCGCATGCATATTTCCAAGGCGTAGACGGCATGCCTATCGTCCATGACTGCGAGTTGACATCGAAGTGGCTCATAAACGTCTTGAGGTATTTCCGATGTCTGAAAATTCACAAACGGTTCGGCAAACTCTACCAATTCGCTTTCTTGCAAGGACAAAAATCGGTCGAGACTGAAGATATCTGCTGCTAGCATGGCAAATTACCAATGTGCTGAACGATATCATGAAGTTGCTCGACTACCCGCGGGCCTGTTCCTTGATAGACGATACGACCATTTGCCAATATCAGCCAAAGTGGGTTAGCCGCAGGATCTGTTGTGATATTTACTACATTTTGACCGGAATTGACTGTTGCAGTCACAAGCGTTTCGTCGCGACCAATGTCGTTGCCCGGCCACCAGGAACTCATTTCATGGCTCGATTCATAAGGCCGAACGCCCAGTTGAAGTTTGCCTTCGTATTGTTTCGCACACGCGATTGCCGCGATTACAGAATGTCGGACGGGTGTGCTCCATACAGGGAATACGACAATTAACCAATTGCCAGAACCCAGCTCTGGCTAAATTGATTCTGGGCACATTTTCAACGAATGGATGTAAGCGGGTTCATCCTGAAATTCCACACAGTACTTGTTGCCGTCAATAACTTGCAATTGAAAACTCATTGGCATTTCACGGGACAGCAACAAATTGGGTTCCAAATGCCTTAGCGATCTCACTGTAAATGATGGGCATGCCCATTGCAAGCATCGGATTCAATCCCGATTCCGTAGCGGTATCGAGTGGGCTGACAAACTCATCGCCGACATAGACACTTCCGCCGACATTTCGCTTGGTTAGTAGTCGTTTCGATTCTGTAATCGGTTGGTGAGCATATGCCTTCCACCCGTAATGTTGGATCGCATCCATGTGCGTGTACAGTGGGCCTAACACAGCAATTGAAGCCAGATTTCCCGTTTGAGCGTCCAGTAGAACATCGTCTCGTAGCTGACCCTTGATGCCAAAAACGACAAAGCCAACCGCATTCTTGAATCGCTGCGACACGTGTAGCAGCCACCCGATGGCAACACGGCCATCAGGCATTGGAATTTCAACAACATCGCCTTCTCGAAACATCAGCACACTAACTGAGCTTGGCTACTGTGATGTTCCCTGCTCACGGTGGCGAGGAAGTTCCCATAGAGGCGGGAACTCGTGCAGATCCTGCTCTGTACCTTCGACGATGAGAGTACACAGCGGCTCGTCGGGAAAATCATTCAGCCTGAGTCGAACGCACATGCCTTCGAATGTCGCTTGAAAGAGGCAGGGGCTTTCTGCCGATGGTTCCCAATCGACCTGTGACCGCAGAATGTTTTCTATCCAGTTCCCGCTCATATCGATTTAATTGTCACCTTCTTCGAACCAGGCACCGGGTCGTTCACCATTCAATTCTTTTTGAACAACGGTCTTATCTCGCAAAAGCTCAAGCATCACTTCTACGAAGAAGCCGAGGTCGAAATGGCTTCCTCGGTCTTCTGGTTTTTTAGCGTAAAACTGATGGCGTGCAATTGTCGTCGCACGATCGATGACTCGACGAATCGATTCGTCCTTCACTTCGTTCAGGATTGCGCCCGCTTCATTCCAATGAATCAGTTCGAAATTTTCTTGCATGTGCCCACTCGATTACCTGCGGTCTGTTTTTTTAGCATTGCATCACGTTAGCGTATCTGCTTTCGTAGTGAATTTGCCATGAGATCGCGAATGAAAGTTGCGTTCGTGGCGACGCGAATACGATCGTTAGTGCGGAGATCGTTGGCGAAAAAAATCTTTTATTGATCGTGTACACTAACACGTTTACTCGCGTGCCTTGTCAAAATGAGATCAGCGCATTCCGTGCAGAATACCATTAATTTTCATT
>JAYSYI010000551.1:0-3315 GCA_043727665.1 Limnoglobus sp.
ACTCATTTCCGCCGGGCAATCGCCCGGCGGCTCGCAACCGTCACTCTACCGTCACGCTCTTGGCGAGGTTCCGCGGCTTGTCCACATCGCAACCGCGTAGCACCGCGATTTCGTACGCCAGGAGTTGTAGCGGGATCGATACGATGATCGGTTGCAAATACTCGACGACATCGGGGACCGTGATCATATCGTCGGCGATCTCGGCCACTTCGCGGTCGCCTTCGCTGCAAATCGCAATCACCGGGCCGCCACGGGCTTTGATCTCTTGCATGTTCGACATGACCTTGTCGAACACGTTGCCACGCGGCACCAGGAACACGCTAGGCGTGTCGGCATCGACGAGCGCGATCGGGCCGTGCTTCATCTCGGCGGCGGGATAACCCTCGGCGTGGATGTAGCTAATTTCCTTTAATTTCAACGCGCCCTCGAGCGCCACCGGGTAAAGGTATTGCCGTCCGAGGTACAGGCAGTTCCGCATATGCGCGTATTTCTTCGCGATCTTCTTTACCTGCTCGTGGCACTTCAGCGTTTTGCGTACGGCATCGGGCAGTGCGTGTAGTTCCTCGATTATGCGCATCCCTTGCGTGCTCGATAGGTGCCGCATTCGGCCGAAATATAACGCGAGCATCGTCAGTACGATCGTCTGCGACGTGAACGCCTTCGTGCTGGCGACGCCGATTTCCGGCCCCGCGTGCAAGTACACGCCGCCATCGGCTTCGCGGGCAATCGTGCTGCCGACGACGTTACAAATTGCGAGCGTCGGGTGGCCCATCCGCTTCGATTCCCGCATCGCGGCCAGCGTGTCGGCGGTTTCTCCGGACTGCGTGACCGCAAGCGTAAAGGTGCTGCGGTCCATCGGCGGGTTGCGGTAACGCAGTTCGCTGGCGTACTCGACTTCGACCGGAATCCGAGCGAGTTCTTCGAAGAGATATTCGCCGACGAGGCACGAATGATAGCTCGTCCCGCACGCTGTCATCACGACGCGGTCGATGCTGCGCAGTTGCTTCGGCGTCAGGTTCAACCCGCCGAAGTGTGCCGTCCAGTTGCTTTCGTCGAGGCGGCCGCGCATCGCGTTCGCGATCGTCTCGGGCTGCTCGTAAATTTCCTTCAGCATGAAGTGCGGGTAGTCACCGATCTCCGCATCGCCTTCGCCGAGGAAGTGCTTGATGTCCTGAATCGGCGCATCGACGGTGTCGAGATCCTGGTTGCGAATGACCCACGATTCCTGATCGAGTTGGCAAATTTGGCGGTCGTTGAGATAGACGACTTTATCCGCATACCCGGCGAAGGCGTTGGCATCGGAGGCGAGGTAGTGGCCGTTGGGGCCGATGCCGATGACGAGCGGACTGCCGAGCCGCGCCCCGACGATGACACCCGGTTCGTTCTGAGCCATGACCGCGATGCCGTAGGTTCCCTTCACAAAATCGAGTGCGTATCGCACCGCTTGCATCAGGTCGCCTTGGTAATACCGCGAGATGAGATGCGCGAGCACTTCGGTGTCGGTATCCGAGCGAAACTCGATGCCGTCGGCCTGGAGTTTGTGCTTCAGGCTCATGTAGTTTTCGATGACGCCGTTGTGGACGACGGCAATCGTGCCGGTGGCGTCGGTGTGCGGATGCGCGTTTCGATCCGTCGCGCCGCCATGCGTGGCCCAGCGAGTGTGGCTGATACCAAAATGACCCGGTGCCGGATCCGCATGAACCGCCTTCGTCAGTTCGGCAATCCGCCCCGCCTTCTTGCGAAGGTGCAATGTGTTGCCGGTGCCCGTGACCATCCCCGCACTGTCGTAACCGCGGTACTCCAGACGCCGTAAACCCTCTAGCAAGATCGGCGACGCTTCCGTGCGACCGGTAAACCCAATAATTCCACACATGCGAAGGAACTCCATTTTCCACGGGCAAGACAGACTTCATCTTATTAGCATGGAAACCGCAGTATCACTGCGGGGTGCGTTTCGACATCCTGCGACTCATCTGGACACGCGACTCGGTTCGGGGCATATGTCGTTTGTCCGATGACTTCGTAACGGAGATTGGGCGAACGGAACTGCATTCGCTCTTTCGTTGGAGACAGCGAAAAATCAACCGCTTCCCGAGTCCGGGCGGAGCGAATAATCGACGTAAGTCCTTATCGGGTTAGTATGGTTCCGAAATTCGGGAATGAGTCCACGGTAGGGTGGGTGGGTAGTGGCTGGACTCATTTACGGTGCAAAACAGCTGGGGATCGCCATGCGATTTGCGAACTCGATTATTATGCTGGTGTTGGCCATCGGGTTCGCGCGTGCCCAACTTCCGCCGATCCCGATGCCGGTGGTCGAACTTCCGCCGATTACGTTCGTTACGGCAACCGAAGCGATCGTGGTGCCGAACGGCACACCGGTCTCGAAGCCGTTGCAAACGGTCGTTGTTCCCGAAGCGGCGACGAAGGTGGAACCGATCCCGCCTGCGGTCGAGACGACGCCACCGACGCCGGAAATCACCGCGCCGGCGAATGGCTATCCAAACGGTTGGTCGAAGTACGATCTGCTGTTTTGGTGGCCGAAAGCGCAACCACTGCCGCCGCTTGTGACGGGTAGTCGCTCGCTGTTGCCGCCGATTCTCGGACAGCCGAGTACGGTGATTCTTGCTGGCAATCGCTCGCTCGACACGCAAGAACACGCGGGTGGCCGATTCACGTGGGGCAACTCGATCTCCACCGATAATTCGCTCGGGATGGAGTTCACGTACCTGTTCCTCGGCACACGCACCTTTAACGAACCATTCGCGGAAAATCTGTCGCGCTACCCCGTAATTGGCCGCCCGTTCCACAATGCCCGCACGGGACAAGACGACGTGCTGATTACTTCGTTCCCCGGCGTGATCAGTGGCTTGGTGAACGTGAGTACGACGACGCGGGTAAGTGGCTGGGAAGTCACCGGGGTGGCACACGTTCAGAGTGGGCCGCGCTCGCACGTGAGCATTCTCGCGGGCTATCGCTACTTTCAGGCGAACGAAGGGCTGCGCGTCGAACAGACGGCGTACCGCATTCCGTCGTTCGCGAACCCGGGGATCGTGTCGACCGTTGCCGATCAGATCGATGCGCACAACCGTTTCCACGGCGGACAACTCGGGCTGGAATCGGAATACTCGAACGGCTCGCTGTTCGTCGAAGTCGTCGGCAAAGTGGCACTCGGCCGCACGATTGAAGTGCTTCGTACGAGCGGGCAAACGTCGATCATCACGGCGGGGGCCGCATTGCCGTTGTTGCAATCGTACCCGTCCGGGGTGCTCGTTCAGGCGTCCAACAGCGGGCGAATCGTGCGTTCGGCATTCGCGG
>JAYSYI010000552.1:0-10032 GCA_043727665.1 Limnoglobus sp.
ACGTTGCGGCCTTCGATCGTACTTAGCGCGGACCTCGCCGACGAGACATTTGCACGACAAATTCTCTGGTGCGCCCCACTCACCCGCGTGTTTCGCGCACTGCCATTAAACCCCGATGCCCGCCTCGATCTCGTCGATGTCGGATTCGTGGCCGCAATGTCCGTGCGGTTGATGGAACACACGAACCGAACGTACGATTGTTATCATCTATCGGCGGGTAAAAATTACGCCATTACACTAGGCGAACTCGGCTCGTTGATCGATTTACATTATGGGCGTCGACCGCTGAAGTTGATTTCGCCTGCCGCGTGGACGCCGTCAGACGAAGACAAATATGTGCGGACGGGCGTTCAACGTCGCGTGTTCCGATCGCTGCACCATTACCTGCCATTTTTGAACATGAACGTCACGTACGAAAACGACCGGCTTCGCCGCGACATCGGTTTCGAAGATGCCATCCCGCAACCGGTCGTTAAATACATTAACAAGCTGCTCGATATCATCCCCACGAAATCCGCGATGAAGGAGGCCGCCGTTCCGTGATATGAGAATCGTTTATGCGTCGATTTCATCCATACTAGAGTGTTTGAGATGTTAGATATTGTCCTGCTTGCGGTCGCCATCGCGATGGAAGTCGCCGCGACATGCCTCTTGAAGACATCGAACGGGCTGACGCGATTTTGGCCGAGCGTCGGCGTCGTCGTCGGCTATCTCGCCGCATTTTTCTTGCTGGCACTGGCACTGAAACGCCTGCCGGTAGGCCCCGTTTACGCCGTGTGGGCCGGGCTTGGCACCGCCGCCACCGCAATCATCGGCACATGGTTGTACGGCGACCGCCTGCCAACATGGGGTTGGATCGGCGTGGCGCTCATCGTGATCGGCGTCGTGTTACTCGGAGCCTGCGCCACGCACACCGACGATGTCGTGCCCACGACCATCGAAAATTAACGACCATCTATAGCTCGAGGCCAATTCTTGTGACTGTGTCACAAGAATCTCTCTGCCATATTCCGCCCGCTTGCTACAGTGAATTTCACGGTGGATTCGCTCGCCCACCGACCAGTAGAGCAACACCAACTGGGCGTTCACCGCTTGGGCGACTTGCTCGCGGCCGGCCTCGATTAGGCTGCGGATATCGCCGAGCAGTCGCATGTCTGGGGCAACCGGTGCGAGTGTTTTCGGCGTACGGACTTTCGCAGGTTTCTTCTTCATGGCGTGGTCACCAATTGTCGTGACAATGTCACGACATTCTCTTCTCGACCGAATTCATTCACGTACTAGATTGCGTCGGCGACCAGACAGTTGTGGAACCCTGTTGTGAGTGCGTTACGGTCAAGGTTCTTGCCGATGAACACGAGCTTGTTGATGCGGGGTTCGCCTTGTGCCCACGGCTTCGATGGTACTGCGTCGAGTTGCATGTGAACGCCCTGAAATACGTGCCGTTTCACATCGCCGCGAATGCTCAAGATGCCTTTCATGCGGTAGATGTCTTGGCCCTTCGTTTGCAATAGATCCGAGATCCAGGCGTTGAACTTCTTGATGTGCAAATCGCCAGGGACGACGAACCCGACCGATGTCACATCTTCATCGTGGCGGTGCTCGTATTTGTGCGCGTGCGTATGTTCGTGCTCGTGGCCGCAGTCCGGGGCACAGGCGTCTCCGTGTTTGTGTTCGTGTTCTTCCGCTTTCAAAAAGTCGGGTTCGAACGACAGCACGCGATCGAGATCGAAACCGCCGACGTTCAGGATCTTGTCCATGTCGATGATACCACGATCCGTGCGATAGACCTTCGCCACCGCGTTCATTCGCCGAATGCGTCTTTCGAGTTCGTCGAGTTCGGCGGATGTTACCAGATCGTTTTTATTCAACAAAATCACGTCGGCGAAGGCGATTTGCTCGGTCACTTCCTTCGAACGTCCGATCTGCTGGCTCGCATGTTTCGCATCGATAACGGTGACGATCCCATCGAGCCGCGTGCTCGCGCGGATGTCGTCGTCGGCAAAGAATGTCTGCGCGACCGGCCCCGGATCGGCCAGCCCCGTGGTTTCGATGAGGATGTAGTCGAACTTCTCGCGACGCTTCATGAGGTTGCTAAGAATGCGAATGAGGTCGCCACGAACGGTGCAGCAAATGCAGCCGTTGTTCATCTCAAATATCTCTTCGTCGGCCGCGATCACGAGTTCCTGATCGACGCCGACTTCGCCAAATTCATTCTCGATAACAGCAATCTTTTTGCCGTGATTCGCAGTGAGAATATGGTTGAGCAACGTCGTTTTGCCCGCACCCAGGAACCCCGTGAGAACGGTCACAGGAACGGTTTGCATCGCAGTCGGGGGCATGGCACTTCTCGGAGTGGTTGAGTTTCAATTAATATACCAAGCGGGCGCAGTTGCTCTCGCGGCAGGGATGCGTTACAGTCTTGGTGGAGAACGAAACCGAGGATGCGACATGACTTTCGGCGATGAAGACGACGTTGGCTATGCCACCGCAGAGGGCCGCGACTGGCCGAGCGTAAGGCAGTTTAACGTGTTTTTAGCCAACCGCATGGGGGCGCTTCTCGACCTCGTCAAGCGGTTCGAATTAACCGATGTGAAGATCGTGTCGGTCACGATCATCGAGACTTCGGATTGCGCGATCATCCGCCTCGTCACGAACCACTACGAACGCGCGTTCGAGGTGCTGTCGAGCGCGAAGTTTGCGTTCACTGAGAGCGATTTGCTCGTCGTGAAGTTGCCGGACAATGACCAGCCACTACTGACGATTACCAAGGCGCTGCTCAGTGGTGAGATCGACATTCACTACGCTTATCCGCTACTCATCGGCGTTGGCCCGATGGGCAGTACGGCACTCGCGATTCACGTCGATGACTTCGAAAGTGCCGTAAGTACGCTGCAAGGCCAAGGCTTCACGCTGTTCAACGAAGCCGACCTGGACGACTGATCGCTCGCTTACCACCACATGGACATCATAGCGTCGGTTGAGAGTGGCTCCCAGTAATACCCTTGCAAATAAGGATCAATCGGAGTCACAACTGGCGGGACGGCGATGGTCGGTGGCGACGTTGTCGGCGGCATGGTGACAGGTGGGGACGAAATCGGCGGCACATTGACGGGTGGTGGCGAAGTCATGGTGCCGTAAGGTGTGGTGCCGGTTCCCATGAGCGAGGGGCAATCGGGTCCGAGAGCACTGCGAATTTCGCAGTCAGTTGACCGAGCACGCTACCATCGGTGGTACTGCCCATCAAGGACACTGTGTCAGTGCCCGCGCCGTGCGTTTTGCCGTCTTGCGCGTCGATCGTGCCGTGCCCCGTTGAGATGGACATTGCGTTCATGAACGAGAGAGCAAACGACGACACGCCACCTAGGGTGGTCGTGCCGCCGAAACGACACGATGAAGAAATCCGATCATCAGCGAACGAGGGTTTTAGCGGCATTCAAGATGTCGCGATACTCGACCGTGCCGCGAATATTCTTAATGTCGGCGTCGTGCTCGATTACAGAAAAGTTGCGATAGCCATCGCGAAGCGCATCGCGGAAGTACGCGAGTGCCGTCGCGCGATCTTCGGGATTGATCGTTGAGGTGAGCGAGTAAACGTTCGACGCTTGATAGGCGATCTCAGGATCGCGGCTAAGTAGCAGGGCGGTCTGAATCGCTTCGTGAGCCTCCTTGCGGCGTTCCAGACGGGCCAGCAGAACGGCCTGCCCTGCGACGGACGGAGCATGTTGCGGTGAAACGGCAACGGCTTGCGCGATCGCCTCTAATGCCAACTCGGTTTCGTGGAGATGTTCGCTGAGTACGTGCGCCTTATTGTGCCATGCGGGCAGATAGAACGGGTTCCGTTTCGCGGCGGCTTGGAAGTCCGCAAGTGCTTTCAGAGGCTCCTTTGACAACCGATACGCGCCACGGGCGACGAAGTCGATCTCGGAAGTCGGTTCGATGGCGTCCGCATCCAGTCGATCCAGCTTCGCAGCCGTCGAATCGCCGAGTTGCTCGTGCAACTGCGATCGCAAATACATCAGGCTGAGTTTCGGCCCGCTCTGCGCCAGGGAGAGTTGCACGTCGGCCAAGGCACCCTTTGCATTCCCCAATTTGTGGCGGACTGCCGCACGCTGCCACGACGCCAGTGGGAAATCGCCGGGGCAGTCGATCGCTCGCGTGAACTCGACCTCGGCTTCCGGAAGGCGGGAGAAAGCAACCAGCACCAACCCGAGATTGTAACTCGGTCGCGGATCGTTCGTGGATAGTGTCTTCGCCACTTGGTAACGCTCGAGCGCACGCAGGTTTTGGCCCGTCGAGTGGTAACAACAGGCGAGCAGGAAGTTCGCTGCGAAGTGATCGGGTTCGCGTTCGATAACGACCGCGAGTTGCTTTTCACTTTCTTTCAGTTGTCCGACCGCAATCGATTGGGCCGCAACAAGGAACCGATCGATCGTGACCGTTCGATCGGTGGTATTTGAAGGAATGCTCGCCATCAGACTCGTATCGTGCGTCGATTCGGCCAGAATGCGTCGTTGCTGCCAAACGGCTTGCGGAATATCACCCGACGGATAGCATTCTTCCGCGAGTTGATTCCACCGCACCGCCAGCACCTCGGCGGCGGATCGCTCATCGCCTTTCGCACGGATCGCGTTTAGCCACTCGGCATGGGCGAGCAGCAATGCCGTCTCGCCCAAATCGTTCCGCAACAGCAATTTCTGCTCGTCTGGCAAACAGCGGATGTTCGGTGAAAGGTACCACTCTTTTCGATCCCCCACGCCGTAGCTCGCCATCCACTTGGACGCTGTTTCGATTCCGCGTTTGCGATTCGCGAAATCGGTCGGAGCTGTCAGGTCGAGTTGCGAGGTGGGAAGCAACTTGTGAAACGCCGTCGATTCGACCTGTGCGTGCGAGCGATCGCGCGCACGGGAAACATCCGAAAGCAGAACCATCGTCGCGAAGAGTGCCAGCCCGGTAATCGTGGCACACGTCTGAAACGCCACACGCGGGTTCCGCATGTGCCACTTCACGAATCGTTCGCGCAGCGATGTGTTCGGCGCGTGCTTCAGCGGCTGATTCGCCTGCTGACACCGCAAATCTTCGATCAGTGCTGCGGCCGTTTGATAGCGGCATTCGGGCTTCGGGTCGAGCAATTTTCGTACGATCGCATCGTAAGCCGGCGTTACTTCGGGATTGATCTCGCTTGGCAGTCGGACGCCCGCTTCGCGCTCGGCGATCGCGTTTTCCAGGTCGGCCGGCACATGCCGCACTTTCGCGAACGGTAGCTGGCACGTCAATAATTCGAAGAACATAACGCCGAGCGCGTACAGGTCGGTCCGCTCGTCGACGATCTGTTCGGTGGTGCCCAAGTATTCGCGAATCGATTCGGGAGCCATGTATGGCCAGGTACCACCGATCTTGTCTCGTGTCTGATTCTTGCGGTCGTACGACAAGTTAAAGTCGAGCAACATCGGCTGGCCGTCATCGCTGAACAGCACGTTCTGCGGCTTCAAATCGAGGTGCAAAATGCCATGCGCGTGAGCGTGCGACAGTCCGTCAGCCACAGCGCGAACGATCTCGATCACCGCTGCGGGGTAACTCATCCGCGACAAAATCGCCCGGAACGGGTGCGAGGCGTCGAACACTTTCGCTTCCGTCGGCGTCGTCGGAGGCGTCGGCTTGACAATTGGCCCAGTGACATCGGTCGAATCTTGTGGAACCGATATCGGTGAACGCATCGTCGAGAGTTGTGCCGCCGTCGTTCGAAAGACTTCGCCGCCGATCTTCGGGAAACCGGTCTGCGTTCGGACGTACTCGATCACATCCGAAAGTGTCTGCTCGCCGAGATATGGCATCTGCACCACGTGGTGCGGCGCGCAATAAAAAGCGTTGTGAATCGGCACGATATTCGTGTGCTGCAACTGCGCGAGCCGCTGCGATTCGCCGTTCGGTTTTCCCGTCAATTTCAGCACGACCGAACGCCCGGCTAGTTTGCGTTCGCTCGCCAGATAGACTTGCCCGAACGCCCCTTTGCCGAGATGCCGTTGCAACTCGAAGCCATGGTAAAAGTCGCCGGGGTTCGGAAATGGCGTGGCGTCCGCGAGTTCCACATCGGCGGAAATGTGCGATACCTGCGCGATGCGCGTGAACGCCGAATGGAGCGGGGCGGGCGTCATTGTGAGGTCGGTACCGCTGCGGAAAGCGTCCACCACACTCGTTTGCACATCGATCGATTGCGGTTCGGCTCTCAGTTCCGGGAAAGTGGTTTGATACTCTCTGAAAGAAACCACCCGACCGGTCTGCCGTTGATTTTCGATGTCGCACCTTACGAGTTCTCGCAACACGGAAAGATAATCCGTATCGCTGCGGGATGGAAGAAAATCGGCGATGGCACGGGGGCCCCGCTCGCCCGATAATTGGAATGATACGACACGCGGGTCGATGCCGCTCGCCGCCGGAAGTTGCCGTGTTTGCTGCATGGCCGTTCTCGAAGTTGACCGCAAGTCTGCTGGTGGGCGTGCTGACATCGCGCATTGCGAGTCGAGCCGGTCGCGACGCACTGGGGGTTGCGTCGCAAATAATACGAAGACGGTTATAGATAGAATGTGTGCGCGCCAGTCAGGTTGCAACGATCGCGCAGAATTAAACGGCAGTTTGTTTCTGCCTGCACGGCAGAATTCCGTTTCTGCAATCACGAAGTGTATGCGGAGGTGAAAAA
The DNA here is from genome assembly GCA_043727665.1 of Limnoglobus sp. Classification (GTDB taxonomy): domain Bacteria; phylum Planctomycetota; class Planctomycetia; order Gemmatales; family Gemmataceae; genus Limnoglobus. Next base: position 6,695 of record JAYSYI010000552.1, read on the forward strand.
CGTGCCGATGTGACACCGCGTCTGCAAGCCGACGCAGCAAAACGAGAGATATTACAAACGGCCCTTTTCGAACGGCACGGGCGTCGATTCGATGAGCTTTTTAATGATGTCGTCGGGGGTGATACCGTCGGCGTCGGCATGGAATGTCGTCATAATACGGTGACGCAACACAGGGTACGCTACCGATTTAATATCGTCAGTCGTCACGTGAACGCGACCGTTCAGAATTGCCCGTGCTTTGCCGCCCATGATCAGAAACTGACACGCCCGCGGCCCGGCACCCCAACTCACGAGTTCCGGCACCCACTTCGGCGCGTCCTTCTCTTTTGGTCGCGTCGCACGTACCAAATCCGCCACGTACGCGAACACGTGATCCGCCACGATGACTTGCCGCACGACTTGCTGAAACTGCATGATCTGCTTCGCGTCGAGCATCTGCGTGAGTTCCGGCTTGTGCGTGCCGGTCGTCGCTTTCATGATCTGGATTTCTTCGGCACGGCTCGGGTAATCGACGCGGATGTTGAACATGAAGCGATCTTGCTGCGCCTCGGGCAACGGGTACGTGCCTTCTTGTTCGATCGGGTTTTGCGTGGCCAACACGAAGAACGGCTCCGGCAGGCGGTACGTTGTGCCGCCCGTTGTCACGTGATGTTCTTGCATCGCTTCCAACAATGCCGCTTGCGTCTTCGGTGGCGTGCGGTTGATTTCGTCAGCGAGAATCATGTTCGCGAAAATCGGTCCCGGCAGAAACACGAACCGCCGTCGTCCCGTTTCGGGGTCGTCTTGCAGGATGTCCGTGCCTGTGATGTCCGACGGCATCAGGTCGGGCGTAAATTGCACGCGCTTGAACGATAGTTGCAGAATCCGCGCCACCGTGCTCACGAGCAATGTTTTCGCCAACCCCGGCACCCCGACCAACAAGCAGTGCCCGCGACTGAACAACGCCATCAGAAGCTGTTCCACCACCGTTTTCTGCCCGATGATCACTTTGCCGATCTGGTCCGACATGCGCTCGTACGTCGCTGCCAGTTCGCGAATCATCTGGGCTTCGACGGGGCTGGCGGGTGAAGGGGGGGTTGCCATCGGCCAAACGCTCGCAGAAAGAGTCCAACGGGAATTTGGTCAGTATACAGCCTACTCAACCGAACGCGAGATCGAATGCTTCGCGGGCGGTCGATACGGGGTGGATTTCGAGTGCGGCCCTCACTTCGGCGGGCAGATGCCGGATGATGTCGGCGTTGGCGGCGGGGATCACGACGTGCTTGCGGCCGGCGCGGGCGGCGGCGGCGAGTTTGTGTTGCAACCCACCCACGGGGCCGACTTCCCCGTGCAATGCGACTTCGCCCGAGAACGCGAAACCGGGCTTCACGGGCTTGTTGGCCAGTGCGGAAACGATGCCGACCGCGAACGCCAAGCCCGCCGATGGGCCATCTTTCGCCTCCGCGATTTTCACCAAGTGGACGGCCACCGTTTGCGATTTCAGACGCTGTTCGGAAATGTCGAACGAGCGGAAATTCGCACGCACGAGGTTGTAAACCGCCCGCACCGAATCGCTGAGCGCGGAGCCGTGCAAGCCCGTCACCTCCACGCGCGCGGGGCCGTTCAGTGCGGAAACCTGAATCAGAATCACATCGCCGCCGAGTTCCTTTTCGCCATCGGTCAGCACGACCAAACCGGTCACGGCCCCAACGACGGCTTCCGTGTTCAGGCGATCGATGACGATGGTCGTCGTCTTCGGCAGCAAGTCGCGGGCAGTGTGGACAGACACACTTGCGGGGGCGATCAATCGTGGTTTGAACTCGCCGGGGGCCAACGCGCACAACTGCTGATGCACCCGCTGACGCAGTTCGCACGCGAACATCGTCACTTCGAGCAACTCCTCTTCGGAGATGTTGCCATCGGGGTAGATGAGTTTCATTAAGCCCGAACCGATTCGCTCGATCGCGGTCTGATCGCGGCGCGTCATGCCGGGGTGAACCGAAATGCCACGGATGCGATCCGCGAACGAGTCTTCGCGCATTCGCACGAGCACTTCCCCGAAATAATCGGTGACGAAGCCGACCCCGGTAGCAATCGACGACGGGCTGATTTTCGGCACTTCCCAGCCGGGAATGTAGCCGTGCATTCGGTCTTGGAACGCGCTGTCGATTAGTTCTTTGGGCAACGGCTCCAGGAGGTTGGCGTAACGCGGGTGAGGCTGTTCGCCATCGACGTCGATATTCCCCGTGAACACGAGGCTGGCATCCGACGCGAAGCCGAGCGAACCGCGCGAGAACTGCCCGCTTTCCATGAAGTCTTTTAGCGTCGAAATCGTCTCGCTGTCGTCGCCGAATGTCGTGTGCGCGATCTCGTCGAATACGACGACTTTCCGCGTGCCGAGGATGCCGACTTGCTTCGTGGCGAGGTTCACGAACAGGTTCGCGGGCGAAGTTTTGCCACCCGACACTGTGAACACGCGCGGCGACAAATTCCTTAACAGGAAGGTTTTTCCCGTCTGTCGCGGGCCGAGTTCCATGATGTTCACGTTGCGCTCGACGAGCGGCACCATGCGAGCGAACAACAGCAACCGCGTACGGCGTTCGGGGAATGCGCTCGCGGCATAGCCGGCGCTTTGCAAGACGAGCGTCATCCATTCGTCGGTGGTGAAATTCGCCCGGCTTTTACGGAACGCATCGAGGTCCGGCGGGCCGACCTGGAACGGCGTGAACGCGATCAATTCGTTCGGCGCATCGGCATGGGATTCCGGCGCGTACTTGACCTTCGCCGTACCCCACAGCCCACCCAGAAGCAGGCCTGGGTTTTGTTCGGTGATCGTGGCAGGGACGCGAACCTTGTTGTCGCCGAGCGCCGGAACCCGCGCCCAACGCTGCCCGCCCCGCAAGTCGATTCGCGCTTCAATGATGTCGATCAGCGTGACTTCGCCCTTGCTGAGCAGCTTTTCCTTGACGAGTTCGCGTTGATCGAGGTCCGGCAGCAGTTCGCGAATCTTCGCCTGAATGTTCGCGAGGTCCGCCTTCCACGTCTCCGCTTTGACGTACTTCGCAATCAGATACTCCGAGACGTAACGCGGCAACCGCTGTAGTGCCGACTGTTGCGTAAGCGATTTGATGACGACCTTCTCGCCGAGTGCCTCGTGGGTCTTTTTATCGAGCTCCGTCAGCGGATGTTCGTCAAACACAGACATTTCGCATTCCCTTGGGCGACCGAAAAAGAAGCTATTGTAGTTGTAGGTGCAGATCGGAGTGTCGTCGGGATTAAACGGAGTTTTGCGGGCCGCGTTACCCGCGTGCGAGTTCGAGGATACGATCTTCCGAAAGCTGTGCGGTTGGCATGAGGTT
>JAYSYI010000553.1:0-3311 GCA_043727665.1 Limnoglobus sp.
CAATACTCGAAGGGAACCGCGAACGGGCATTGATGCGGATTCTGCCATTGACCAGCAATCCGCCCAAACGCCTGGAAGATCTCTGGCAACTCGTGAATCTCATGATCGACCTCGGGCAAACCGAACAATCCGAAACGCTTCTCGTACAACTCGGCGACAAAGGCAGCAGTTGGATCGGCGACTATCTACAAGGTCGGATCCGCTTCCAGAAAGCCGATTGGTATGCCGCCCGGGTCCGTTTCGATCGCGTGCTTCAATCGGCGCAAACGCCACCACCGCTGGTCGTGCAAATGACGTACCTCATGCAGGCCGAATGCTTCGGAAAGCTAGGGAATCCCGATCAGCAGGCCAATGCGTGCCGGGCGGCGCTGCAGATCGAAGAGGGCTGGCAACCCGCACGAAAAATGCTTGCTTCCACACTGATAACACTCGGCCAATTCGACGAAGCCCAACGGCAATATCGCAGACTTCCCGCCAACGACGCGGATGTGCAAACGGAACTGATACGGTTATCCATTCGGAAGAATTACCGCCTTCCTGCGCCCGAACGAAACTGGAAACCAGCGGAGGAACTGCTTGCGAATCTGACGCAAAACTTAAAGGTCGATACGAGCATCATTCGACTCGAACTGCTGACTGCACAAGATAAAAAAGACGAAGCCCGAAAGCTCGTCGATGAAATCCGCACTCAAGACCCGAAGCAAGTGGCCCCGTGGGTTTATTTGATCGACACGGCTACACAAACCGGAGACGCGGCCCGGTTAATCGCGACGATCGCCGATGCCGAGCGTGCGATTGGCCCACGTGCTGATTGGTCGATGGCACGCATCCGCCACCAGCAAAATGCAGCCGGTGCCGATTTGCCCGCACGCCTGTTGAAAACCGAGACGGAAGAGTTGGCCAAGCTCGCAGTTCCCGAACGCGAACGATTCCTTGCGGGTTTGCGCGACCGGTATCTTCAGGTTGGTGATGCGCTATCGACCGAACGGGTATGCCGTCAACTCGCGGAACTTCGACCGAACGACACGGAGTCCCGATTTCGTTTGTTTGAACTGGCCGCCAACCGCGACGATATGCCTACCTGTCGGAATATGATTACAGACCTCACACGAATCGAAGGAAACAGTGGTGCGTTGTCCGCGTATGCGGAAGCGGATCTGTTGCTGCTCAAAGCCCGAAAAGGCGATCGGACCGTCATCCCGGCCGCACGCCAGTTCATTGCCGTGGCCATTGCCGCGCGACCATTCTGGCTGCCAGCAAAAATCCTCGATGCGGAGCTTTACGAGCTCGACGGTCAGACCGCCAAAGCGCTCGAACGGTACGAGACACTCGCGGAATCGGGGCCAGTCCCGATCGAAACCACACGCAAAATCGTTCAGTTACTGACAAAAGCGGGTCGGTACATCGATGCGCGAACGCTATTGAGCAAACTTCCCGAACAGGCGATCGCGAAAGGCGGGCTGAAAGGCACCACCGTTGCGTTGTCGTTATTAACTTCGCAAGGCGAGGCACCGGGTGCTGCCGAGAGCCGTCGCCGTGGTCTGGAAGAGGCCCGTAAAACCGTCGGTCCGAATTCGACCGATCCCAAAGAGTATCTCTGGCTAGGCGAAATGGCTTTGTTGGCCGGCGAAGCGGGCGAAGCCGAAACGGCGTTTCGCAAAGCGCGCGATCTGAATGCGGCCGCGCCCGCGCCGTGGCTCGCGCTCATCGTGTTATATGCCAAAACTGATCCGAAAAAAGCGACCGCGGAACTGATGGCTGCAAAAGCAAAACTCCCCGAGGCACAACTTCACTCGCTAATGGCCGCCGGTTATGAAGTCCTCGGCCGCCTGAAAGAGGCATCCGAAGAATATGTCGCGACTGTCACGGCAAGGCCGAACGATCCGTTTGTCATTCGAGCCGTGGCCGGTTTTCAGCTACGCACTGGCGAGTGGGCGAAAGCCGAAACGTCGCTCCGAAAGTTGTTAACAATCTCTACAAGTGACGACACAATCACATGGGCACGCCGTTCGCTGGCTATCACGCTCGCTCGCCTTGGCGGTTATACTCGCTTCCAGGAAGCCGAAACCTTGCTCGCTGAAAATGCCAAACGCAACGAATCCACCTCTGCGGACCGCTCCGTCCGCGCCATGATTCTCGCGTTCCAACCGGGATATCGACGGGAGGCCATTCAACTTCTCGAAACCGAAACCACGAACAATGCGGCAATGCCGGCCGATTTACGCTACCTGCTCGCGCAACTTTACGAACGCGATGGGCGTTGGCAGTTGGCGCAGGCGGAACTTTCCGCCATCCTGAAAACCCACGAGCGGAATCCCGTTTACCTCGCGCATTACACGCGTACGTTATTGTCGCACGGCGATGCCAATTCAGTGGAACCGCTGATCGAACGACTAGTCGCGATTACCGGCGAGACGGCGATTGCGATGGAACTGCGTGCGCGATTCGCTGTGAAAAGAGGACGCACTGACGAAGCCGCCAAACGCATCGTCGCGTTTGCGGCGACGCAAAATCCCGAAACACAACTCGGTTCCGCACGGTTACTCGAAGAATTGGGCGCGAAAGAAGCCGAGCAACTGTACCGCGACTATGCGAAAACATCGCCCGATCCGCGTGCTATCCTGCTATTGGCTGGCTATCTCGCGCGGCACGATCGTCTGAGTGAGGCTCTGACCATCTGCGATGAAGCATGGAAAACCTGCCCGCACGAAGCGGTCGCGCAAACGTGTATCGCATCGGTCCGTGCTGGCAAACCGACGCCGGATGACATTCAGCGCGTCGAACGTGGGCTAGCCGCTGCGAAAGAATCATTGTCGATCCTGATCCAGCAAGCCGATTGGAAACAGTATCGCGAACAGTACGCCGAAGCGATCGCGATCTACCGTGCGATATTGACACGCGAGCCAAAACAGGTTGTGGTACTGAATAATCTCGCGTTCCTGATTGCCGTCAAAGACGGCCAAACCGAGGAAGCCACACGGCTGATCGATGCGGCACTCGCGTTTACTGGCCCCCATGCTGAGTTTCTCGATACCCGTGCCGTCATCCTCACGCGGGCCAACCGGGCCGAGGAAGCGATTATCGACATCCAGCGTTCGATTGCCGATGCCCCATCGGCCGTGAAGCAATTTCATCTGACACAAGCCTATCTCAAAGCGAATCGGATGCAGGGTGCCGTCGAGGCCTATCGTAGGGCGGCCGAACTGGGTATCAAACCCGACGATTTCCACCCGCTCGAACGGCCCGAACTCGACCGCGTTGCCAAAGCGGTGAAGTGGAAATGAGTGAAACGACTGTGCGGAATCGAACGA
>JAYSYI010000554.1:0-10012 GCA_043727665.1 Limnoglobus sp.
CAACATGCGGACTTGTTCACGCTCGGCGAACTGGCGAACGGCGTGCGCGAACGCTTGAACGGCAACGTTACGTATTACAACGTCAATCAGCACCTCAACCCGACGAACGTCTGCGTGTATCGCTGCCAATTCTGCTCGTTTCGTGCCGATTTGAAATCGGAACGCGCATTCGTAATGACCGACGCGCAGATACTGCAACGTGCCCGCGATGCCCACGAGCAAGGGGCCACCGAGATGCATATCGTCGGCGGGCTGCACCATCAGTTGCCGTACGAATGGTATCGCAACATTATTAAGACCATCCACGACACGTACCCAGAACTGCACCTGAAAGCGTGGACGGCGGTCGAATGGGACTGGTTCGAGCGACTGACGAAACGCCCCACAAAGGAACTGCTCGCCGACATGAAATCGGTCGGCCTGGGTTCTTTGCCCGGTGGCGGAGCGGAGATTTTTCACCCCGAAATTCGCTCGATCTTGTGCGATTACAAAGCCGATGGCGAACAGTGGTTGCGCGTCCACCGCGAGTGGCACGAACTCGGCGGCAAGTCGAACGCGACGATGCTGTACGGCCACATCGAGAAGCCCGAGCACCGCATGGACCACATGCTGAAGTTGCGCGACCTACAAGACATCACCGGTGGCTTCCAGACGTTCATCCCGCTCGCGTTTCACCCGGAAAACAACACGCTCGGGCAGAATCTACCGAAGCCATCGGGCACGATGGATTTGCGCATGATCGCGCTCGGCCGACTGATGCTCGACAACTTCCAGCACATCAAAGCCTACTGGCAGATGCTGACGATTCCGATCGCACAAACCGCACAAAGTTTTGGGGCCGACGACATTGATGGCACGGTCGTTCACGAAACGATTTACCACGCCGCCGGTAGTGAATCGCCGCAAGAATTGACGGTATCGGACCTGCGTCGGATTATCGAAGAAGCGGGCCGCACGCCGGTCGAGCGCGACACACTTTACAACGAAGTGATGCGCGATCGCCCTATCGAACGCGACTGGAAAGTCGGCCAGAAAATCAGTCTGCTGGGGTAAATTTTGGTCAGCGCGGGGCAAACCCGCGCTGGCACTCTGGCGCTTCGGGCTAGCGAGGAAGTCGTGTCGAGGCCACCTCCCATGGTACCACCATGGGCTACGTGAGCGATCCTTTCAGGACCGAAGAACAGAACCCCGGCGTACGACCGTCGTGTTTCGAAGTCTCACCACGTCCCGCTGTAGCAACAGGTTGAATGTCCTCCCTCGCTAGCTCCTGTAGCGAAACTCGTACGATTTCGCTGTAATCCAACGGCTTTCGATCGGTACGAACACTTGCATCGCGAGTTCGTATTTTCGATCGCTATCGTCCATGTCTTTCTTTGCGATCTGCGAATTCTCGAGTTGTCCGAGTCGATGCACGTTGACTCGATACGTATAGGCAGCATGGATGGCCGTCAGCGGCGATGCATTCGACTTGATGAGGTTTTCGAGTACTAGTTTCTGCTTCGGAATATCCTTTGAAAAACCGTTTCGCTCTGTTCGAGATAGCGTAATCGACAATATTCGATTAGTGGCTCTTTGCAGTCGGCATCAATGTTTTGCAAGGCTTCGAGTAACGCTTGATAGTAGACGCCATCATTTGTGCCGAAGTGCGAGTGTATGCCCAACTGTAGGCTTCGATCGCTTTGCGAACTTTCCCTGCCCATGGTGTAATGGTGTTGCCTATTTTGTTGAATCGGCTCAGTGCATCGGCATTCAGATGCTGGAAACGAGCTCTTCGGACGGCAACAATCGTCTTCGGATCTTGCGGTAATGGAAAGGATTTATCGACGGATTCTGGAGTCTGAAACAACTCCATCTGTTCCAATAAGCTCACCGGAACGACGACTGGCGTAGCCGGTTTGGCCAGCGGATCCACTGGATCGACTATCGTTTTATCTTGGCCATACGCGGGGAACGTCGCCCAAAGTGTAACGCCGACGACAAGCAGTAGATAGCAAGTTTGAAGAGGCTTTCGCATTTTTTTCCTTTAAGTGTGTATTGAAGTGCCGGAGATAGCGAATTCGCTGTCAAGATAAAACAGGGAACGTATACGTAGCGAAAGTCGCGAGACTTCTGATGCGGCGAGTTATTTCAGAAATCTCCTCGAATTGAGTTTTGTTTCACGCTGCGAACTGCCGTATACTCGTGGTTGCGCGGTGGCGGAACACTCTCTCTACTTGTGAATCTCCCATGAAATTGCGATGTCTTTCGGTTCTGGTGGCAGTTGCGTTCCTGTGTCAATCGATGCGGGCGGGCGATCCGTGGATCGTGTTGCCGGGTGGCGAGGGGCCGGGGAAGGGCAAGCACATCGTGCTGATTAGCGGCGATGAAGAATATCGCTCCGAAGAGGCACTGCCGCAACTCGCGAAGATCTTGTCCACGCGGCATGGCTTCCGCTGTACGGTGCTGTTCGCGATCGACAAAGATGGCGAGACGATCAACCCGATGCGCGTCGACAACATCCCCGGCCTCGAAGCGTTGAAGACCGCCGACCTGATGGTGTTATTCACGCGGTTCCGCAACTTGCCGACCGATCAACTCGAACATTTCGCCGCATACCTGAAGGCCGGGAAACCGATCATCGGCCTACGGACCGCCACCCATGCGTTCAACCTGACGAAAGACACGAAGTTCCCTGAATACCACTGGCAGAGCAAAGTCGCAGGCTGGGAAGGTGGATTCGGTCGCAAGATTCTCGGCGAGACGTGGGTGAACCACCACGGGTCGCACGGTAAGGAAGGCGCACGCGGAATTTTGGCGCAGGACCAAACCAAGCACCCGATCCTGAAAGGCATCGCCGATGGCGACATCTTCGGCACCAGCGATGTTTATACCGTGAAATTGCCGTTGCCCGGCGATAGTTTGCCGCTGGTGATGGGCGAAGTCACCGAGACGCTGAAGTTCGATTCGCCCGCAGTAAAGGGCAAAAAGAACGACCCGATGATGCCGATTGCCTGGACAAAAACCTACACCATCGACGACGGCAAACCGGCTCGCGTGTTTACCACCACGATGGGGGCATCGCAAGATTTCGCATTCGAAGGCACCCGCAGAATGTTCGTAAATGCCTGCATCTGGACCGTCGGCCTCGAAGACAAGATCCCGAGCAAATCGAACGTGGAAATCGTCGGCGAGTACAACCCGCTGCCGTTCAAATCCGGCGGCTACAAGACGGGCGTCAAACCGGCGGATTTGGTGAAGTAAAAGTATCGGCGTTTCATTCACGAACATGCGGATTCTGTAATTTGTCGTGCCGTTTCCCACCGAACCGAGGATTTCCACCGTGCTTTCCCGATACTTGCTGAGTTTTGCGTGTCTGTTCGCTTCGCTCGTGGCGTATGGCCAGACGCCGGTGATTCGCGACCGGATGCAGCGGTTCGTCGATGAAGGCGAAATCTCCGGTGCGGTCACTGTGGTAGGCCACGCGAGTGGCATCGTCCACCATGAGGCCGTTGGCCTGGCGAAGATCGAAGACAATGTGCCGATGGTGAAAGACACCATGTTCCGCATCGCGTCGATGACGAAACCGATCACCGCGATGGGCATCATGTTGCTCGCCGAAGACGGCAAAATTGCGGTCGATGACCCGGTCGAAAAACACTTGCCGGAGTTTAAGGGGCAGATGTTAGTGTCTGCACGCGACAAGGACACGATCACCCTGAAGAAGCCATCGCGGCCGATCACAATCAAAGACTTGCTGACGCACACATCGGGCCTGCCGGGTGGTTATCCGAGCGGCATGGCGGATGTTTACACGAAGCGAAATCGCACGCTCAACGACACGACGCTGATGATCTCGCAGCAACCGCTGAACTTCGAACCGGGCACGAAATGGTCGTACTGCAACGCGGGGATCGACACGCTCGGCCGCATTATCGAAGTCGTTTCGGGCGAGCCATTCGAGAAGTTTCTGCAAGATCGCATCTTCGATCCACTCGCGATGAAAGACACGACATTCTATCCGAACGCGGAGCAAGTCACCCGCACGGCGACCAACTACGGCAAGAAGGACGGCAAACTCGTGGCCGCCCCGAACACGTTGCTCGATTACACGAAAGGCGCGAAACACCCCGTGCCCGCTGGCGGTCTGTTCTCGACGGGTGCCGACCTTGCGAAACTCTACGGCGCGCTGCTGAACAAGGGCAAATCGGGCACGAAGACGATCATTAGCGAGAAATCGCTTGCGGAGATGACGACAATTCACACCGGCGACTTGAAGGCCGGGTTCGTCGATGGCACGGGGTTCGGTTACGGCTTCGCCATCGTTCGCGAGCCGGTCGGCGTGACTGATATGCTCTCGCCCGGCACGTTCGGCCATGGCGGCGCGTTCGGCACGCAAGGCTGGATCGATCCGAAGCACGATCTCTTCATCATCTTGCTCATTCAGCGGAATGGCCTCCCGAACGGCGATGCCTCGCCGATGCGGAAAGAACTCCAGCGACTCGCGGTGGCAACGATCGCCAAATAACTCTCCCCGAAGGATCGCATGACCACTCCCAATCGTCGGCATTTCCTGATCGCCTCGGCCACCGCCGTGGCGGCATCGCGCAAAGCCATCGGCGCGAACGATACGATTTCCGTTGGCATTATCGGCAGCGGCGGCCGCGCCAGACACCTGATGAAATCGCTCGTCAAAATCCCCGGCGTGCGCATCAGTGCGGTCTGCGACATCTGGGATCAGGCGCTCTTCGAAGGCAAAAAACTCGCGGATGCCAACGCGGCCACGACGAAGCGATACCAGGAACTTCTCGACATGAAAGGGATCGATGCGGTGCTGATTGGCTCCCCCGATCACTGGCACGTTCCCCTGACGATTGCGGCGTGCGAGGCGAAGAAAGACGTCTATGTCGAGAAGCCGCTCACGCACGATCTCGCCGAGGGAAAAGCGGTGATCGCGGCGCAGAACGATCATTCGCGGATCGTGCAAGTCGGGACGCAACAGCGGAGTATGCCTCACATTCAGGCGGCCCGTGAACTCGTGCAAACGGGCAAGATCGGCAAGATTCTGAAGGTGAAGATGAGTTGGAACCGCAACGCCGACCGCGTTAAGCGCTTCCCGCTCGGCGTCGATCCGAAGGCGGTCGATTGGACTTCGTTCCTCGGCACCGCGAAGAAGCAGCCGTACGACGAATATCGCTTCCGCAACTGGCGCTGGTTCTGGGACTTCGGCGGCGGCATCTTCACCGATCTCATGGTTCACTGGATCGACGTCGCACACTGGGTACTCGACATCGATCACCCGCTGAAAGCCGTCAGCCTCGGCGAGTACGTGAACGCCAAAGACGTCTGGGAAACGCCCGACACCGTGCAAACCGTACTCGCTTACCCCGGTAACGTGCAGATGCATTTCGAAGGCACGTTCAGCAACGCCCGCAACGCCGCCCGCATCGAGTTCCTCGGCACCGATGCCACGCTGTACGTCGACCGCGGCCGATACGAACTGATCCCGGAAAAGAATCGCAAGATCGAACCGCAACAGATGATCCTTGGTAGCGGGCCGATCGGCGCGGACTTCTACGACAAGCCCGATGGCGAACTGTTGCACCTCACGAACTGGATCGACTGCATCCGCAGCCGCAAGAAACCAGCATCGCCCGCCGAGTCCGGAGTCTCCGGGGCCGGGGCCGCGCATCTGGCGAATATCGCACTACGAACGGGCCAAACCGCCGAGTGGAAGTAGGCCAGTACAATAAGGGTACCCTTACTCGATTTCAAAGAGCGAAATGGCTACACCGAATTTGCATCCACCGGCACCGACTGCTGGATTTCCGACTGTGCGGCCCCGGCGGTTGCGGTCATCGCCGCTGATTCGCAACCTCGTACGCGAAACGTCACTGCACGCGAACAATTTCATTCTGCCGATGTTCGTTCGACCGGGTCGTGGGATCCGCAACGAAATCTCGTCGATGCCCGGCAACTACCAACTCAGCACCGATACGCTCGTCGAGGAAGTCGGCATCGCGAAAGATCTCGGCGTGAAGTCGTTCATGCTGTTTGGCATACCCGCAACGAAAGATGCGACCGGTTCGAGCGCGATCCACGACGAAGGCATCGTTCAACTTGCCATTCGGGCTTTGCGAGAAGCGTATAAGAACGATGTGCTGTTACTGACCGACGAGTGTTTCTGCGAATACACCGATCACGGCCATTGTGGGATTTTGCACGATGTTCGCGGGACGATGGATGTCGATAACGATGCGACGTTGCCGAATTTGGTGGCACAATGCGTGAGCCATGCGAAAGCCGGTGCGGACATCGTTGCCCCGAGCGGGATGCTCGATGGCATGATCGGCGCGATTCGGCACGGCCTCGATGGCGCGGGATTTACTAACGTGCCGATCATGAGTTATGCGGCGAAATATGCGAGTGGCTTCTACGGCCCGTTCCGTGATGCGGCCGAAAGCCCCCCGCAGTTCGGCGACCGCAATTCCTATCAAATGGACCCCGCCAACGGCGACGAAGCGATGCGCGAAGTGGCGCTCGATATTCAGGAAGGGGCAGACATCGTCATGGTGAAACCCGCACTTTCGTACCTCGATATCATCCATCGCACGAAGCAAACTTTCGGCTTGCCCGTGGCCGCGTACAACGTCAGCGGCGAGTTCGCGATGGTGAAAGCTGCGGCCCGCAATGGCTGGATCGACGAACGCCGCGTCACGATGGAAATCCTGACGAGCATCAAACGCGCGGGTGCAGACATGATTCTGACGTATCACGCCAAAGACGCCGCGAGATGGCTCCGGGGTGGGTGAATCGGCTGCCAGTGGCCCGTGACTGCGAAAGTCGCGATAGTCTCGGCGAGACTGTTGCCGATACCGGGAATCGCTTTCAAACCGCTGGTGCCGGTGCGGTTTATCAGTTCTAGCACCTCGCAGTCGAGTCCCATCACCGCCGTTACCGCTTGACGGAATGCCCGCACCCGGTACAGATTGGTGTGCGATTGCGTCAGTTCGTTGGCGTAAGTTCGCAATTGAAGGACGATGTCGGCGTTGGTCATGGCGAATCCTCCGATTAGTGGTGCATTTATTTCGCCAGATTCGGGAAAATGTTGCAAGGTCCGTAGTCGGAAGAAAGGATTCTGCCATGGCGGGTTTCCGTACGCACGTGGGTGTCGCGGCGACGATCGGCATCGGTTACGGCTTCGCCGTGACGAAAGGCTGCTCGTGCCACCTCGAGACGAGTATCCTTGCGGCCACGTTGACGACGGTCGGCGGGATGCTGCCCGATCTCGATAGCGATTCGGGTCGGCCGGTTCGCGAAGTCTTCGGGTTGGCGGCGGCGGCGTTGCCGCTTCTGGCGTCGCCGCGATTCGTGCAGGCGGGGCTATCGCACGAAGGCGTACTAACGGGGCTGGTGCTCAGTTACGTCATCATTCGCTACGGGGCCGCGTGGGTTCTGAAGCGAATCTCGGTCCACCGCGGCATGTGGCACAGTATCCCCGCGATGCTCATTTTCGGCCTCGTCGTCTACCTCGGGTACGGTTCGGACGACCGCATTACTCGTGCCATCCTGGCTGTCGGCGTGATGCTCGGGTTCTTGTCGCATCTCGTTCTGGACGAAATTTACAGCGTGGACTTCAACGGCGTGCGGCTCAAATTAAAATCGTCGTCGGGCAGCGCAGTCAAGATGTTCTCGGACTCCGTTCGTGGTACGACGATCTGCTACACGATGCTCGGGGCATTGCTGTACCTCGGCTATCTCGATTGGCACACGAACATGGCGTCCACGACCAACGCCAATTTTGTGTCGCCGTGGCACAATCACAAGTGACTGAGATGCGAACCATCGCGATAGACCGTGCGTAGTGATTGCAGCGATTCGATTGCTTGCCGCACGGTGGTTACCCGATGGTTTTGCACCCGTTGTTCTGGCGATTAGTCGGTAACATGTTTGTTATGTTCAATTTTCGTAATCCACCGACCGACGGGGGCAATCCCGATGGCCGGTGATCTCGACAACCCGACTTCGACCGCTATGCCCGAATCGCGGCCCGATCTGACGATCGGCTACGAGTCCCTCGAACCCGTTGATACAGAAACGGACGAAGCCGACACCGACCTGAATCTGACGCGGGCGGCAGCGCCAGATGTTCATAGTCGCGCAACGATCAGCAAGAAACCGCCTTCGAGCTTTCGCGCGCCGGGCCTCAGCGGTAGCCCTCGGTTAAATGCAACTGCCGTTTTTGCACAGTCGATCATCACGGCGGCGGGGAACCGCGTCGCGCCGGAGTGCCTCGTCGGGCCGTACGAGATACTCGACGAACTCGGCAAAGGTGGGATGGGGATCGTTTACAAAGCGCGGCACATCCACCTCAACCGCATCGTCGCGCTGAAGATGATTATCGGTGGCGCGAACGTCGGCGAAGCGCACCTCGAACGATTTCGTGCCGAAGCGGAAGCGGTCGCCAAACTGAACCACGCGAACATCGTGCAAGTTTACGATGTCGGCGAACACAACTGTGCCCCGTACCTCGCGCTCGAACTCGTCGATGGTGGCAGCCTGCATACCAAGCTCGATGGCAAACCACAAAGTGCGAAGTATGCGGCGCAGACGGTCGAAACGCTGTGCCGCGCCGTCCATGCGGCCCACGCGGCGGGTGTGATTCACCGGGATTTGAAGCCGCAGAACGTGCTACTGACACTCGATGGCCAGCCGAAAGTGACCGACTTCGGGTTGGCCAAAGACATCGCGCAGAACTCCGGGCAGACGCACGCCGGTACGATTCTCGGCACGCCGAGTTACATGGCACCCGAACAAGCGGCGGGTCGCGTTTTCGATATTTGCCCCGCCACGGACACCTACGCGCTCGGTTGTATCTTGTACGAAATCCTCACGGGTCGCCCGCCGTTTTCCGGCGAAAGTGCGATCGCCACGATCCGCATGGTTCTCGATTCCGAGATCATCCCGCCACGCACACTCAAGTCCAGCATCCCGCGCGACCTCGACACGATTTGCCTGAAGGCACTTCAGAAACCGGCACACCGCCGGTACATCACTGCCGAGGAATTTGCCGAAGACTTGCGGCGTTACCTCGACGGTGAGCCGATCGCAGCGCGGCCCGTTGGCTCAGTCGAGCGGTTCATCAAATGGGTTCGTCGCCACCCGACCGCAACGAGCGTGATTGCGAGCGGGATCCTCGCCACGTTTGCGATGATCGCACTCGGAATCTGGTCGTATATCGCCGTCACGAACCGGGCCAAGGAAGCCGAAGAATCGCGGATTAAGACGGCGAGCGCGCTCGAAGAAAGCAACCGCCGCCTCGTTCGGCTGAACGTGACGAACGGCACGCGAATGCTGGATACACAGGATTATCTCGGCGCGCCGCTCTGGTATGCCGAGGCATTGCGGTTGGAACAGGGCGGGATCGAACGCGAAAATATCCACCGGATTCGACTGCGTTCGGTGTTCGATCACTGCCCGCGTCTTTCGAACATTTGGCTCCACGAAGCGACGATGACGGAGGCGCAATACGATGGCACTGGCCGCCTCGTGCTCGCGATCAGCGACGATGGCATCGGTCGCATCTGGGATGCGAAAGATGGTAGTGCGGTTAGCGCTCCACTCGAACACGGCGGACGGATCGTGGCGAGCGCGTTGGCACCCGATGGCAGCCGCGCCGCGACTGCGGGGGCGGACGGCACCACGCGTATTTGGGACGCGAAAACGGGCGGGTTGTTGTTCGTGCTGCCAAACGGCGCAACGCTGACACGGGTCGAATTCGCACCGAACAACCGCACCTTGATTACGGGGTGTATCGCAGGGCGCGTACGCGGTTGGGATAGCCATACGGGCAAGGAACTGTTCGCGGCCACGTTCGCCGACCGCATTACATCGCTCGCAATCGACCTTGCCGGCAAGCGATTCGCGGCCACGAGCAAAGACCAGACCGCACGCGTGTTCGACTTGGCCACCGGTCAGCCACTGACGTTACCTTTGAAACACGCGGGTGCAGTCAACCAAGTGGCGTTCTTCCCGA
>JAYSYI010000555.1:0-3305 GCA_043727665.1 Limnoglobus sp.
CGATGCCAGCCTTCGCCAACAATCCGCCCATCCGCCGCAGCCACAACCGCACCCACCATCGGGTTCGGTTCGACCGCACCAATGCCACGCGCCGCCAGCGCCAGTGCCCGATCGATATACGTTTCATCCATATACATGTTCTAACGTGGCAAGTAGCGAGGGACGAGGGGGATCACCCCTGCCGCTGCCACGGCTGACCGGGGGCCGACCGCTCGGCCGTCCATCCCAGCGGGAGATCGGCCAACTCGCCGACACTGGGGTCGATGCCGTACACCTCCCATAGGCTGACGATCATAACGTCGGCCATCTCGACTGGCCCGCCGTTGAGGAACTGCCACATCCCGTCTTCCGCGTCGTGCGACACATACAAGATTGGCTGCCCGCCGTGCGTCACCTGCATTACGGTCATGGTGGCGACATTCTCCAACCCGTCGAACGGCCAATCGCCCATCGTGCGCACTCCCCGTTTAGCCGCGCCGCGTAGTCTTCGGAGCGAAGCGCGGGCTTGATGTATCGGATCGCAATGTAATTTTCAGTGAGTTCACGCCCCGCGCTTCGCTACGCAAAGCCTTCGCGGCGCGGCTAAACGAATCTCGATTCTGCTGCACCCACACGATTTCGCGAAGTCACAAAGTTCTAGACGATTTGACGTAAGTCGGAATTATGCGGTGTGATCGAACGTACCCAAAAGTGTCTCTAAATGACACCAAAATGTCGCATAGTGACATAGAAAAGGCGCGTCCGGTCGAGTTTTGGTCGCGAAACGGTCGGTACTTACGACGAGCGCGAATCGAGCGACACTCGGCGTAACCCGTTCAACCAGTTCGATTACTAGCAAAAATAGCCGAAACCAATAAGTGAATACCGATCAAAAAGTGGCATTTTGAGACGAAAAAACACCCGAAAACACGGTTTTGGAGTGTTTGCAATTTGGACTTACGTCGATCATGAGAGCGAGTTTTTGGTCATTTTCCACGTTTGCTTCGGCGTGCGAGCTTGGGTTGATTCGGTTCTTGCGTGGGGCTGGCGTTCGGTATTGCGGGGGCGGTTTGAAGCCGGGCGACGGCATCGGCGGCGAGCGCCAGGAATCGCGTCTGGCTACGCACGAGGGCTTCGCCATCCTTTGGCTTCACGCGAGTGTAACGGCCATCGGATTGCAGTTCGCGGGCCTTCGTGTTGTCCATCAGCGTGATTTTCAGCACTTCCTCGATCATTCGCAGTTTCAAGTCCGGCTGCACGATCGGGAACACGACTTCCACACGGCGACTCAGGTTGCGGTCCATCCAGTCGGCGCTGCCGATGTACACTTCGGGGTCGCCCAGGTTTTCGAAGTAAAAGACGCGACAATGCTCGAGGAAGCGATCGATAACGGAGATCACCCGGATGTTCTCGCTGACGCCAGGGATGCCGGGCCGCAGTGCGCAGATACCGCGGCAGGCGATGTCGATCTTCACGCCTGCCATACTCGCCCGGTACAAGGACTTCACGATCATCGGTTCGAGCAGCCCGTTGATTTTCACGAGAATACGCGCTTTATGCCCCGCTTTGGCGTTTGCGGCCTCGCGGTCGATCTTCTCCAGCATGAAGTTCTGCAACCGCGACGGCGCGACGATTAGCTTCCGCCACAACGGCAGTTCCGCATAGCCCGTCAGGTAGTTGAACAGCAATGCGACATCGTCGGCGAACTCGGTATTGCACGTGAAAAAGCCGAGATCGGTGTAGGTGCGTGCGGTCTGCGGGTTGTAGTTTCCGGTGGCCAGGTGAACGTAGCGCCGGATCTGGTTGTCTTCGTCGAGCCGCACGACGGAGGCGACTTTGCAGTGCGTTTTGAGGCCAATGAAGCCGAAAACGACGTGAACGCCGGACTTTTCGAGTTCGCGCGCCCAGAGGATATTCCGCTCTTCATCGAGCCGCGCCTTGAGTTCGATGACGGCCGTGACTTGCTTACCACGGTCCGCGGCATGTTGCAGTGCGCGGACAATCGGCGAATCCGAACTCGTGCGATACAACGTCTGCTTGATCGCCTGAACGCGGTCGTCGTTCGATGCCATTTCGATGAAATCGACGACGTGCTTGAACGATTCGTACGGGTGATGGACGAGGATATCGCGTGCGCGAATCGCGGCCCACATCGTCGGCGATTGCACGAACTCGCGGATGAGCGCCGGGACGAACGGCGGGTCGCGCAGTTCCGGAAAACCAGGCAGCCCGCAGATTTGAAACAGCCCCGTCGGGTCGAGTTGGCCCGTTACCCGCGTGACGTCTTCGGGGTGCAAATCGAGCGCAGCCGTCAAGAATTGTTCGAGGTCCATCGGCGCAGTCGATTCAAGTTCGAGGCGCGACGCATGGCCGCGCCGACGGCGTTTCACCGAGTCTTCGATCGCCCGCAACAGGTCTTCGATTTCGTCTTCGTCAATTTCGACTTCGCTATCGCGCGTGACGCGAAAGACGTACGCCTCACCGATTTCCATACCGGGGAATAAATCGATGAGGTGCAACCGGATGACATCTTCGAGCGGGCAATAGAGGTGAATCGGCGGGCGGGGTTGCGTCGGCGTGGCGGGGCCAACGGGCAGCGGCACGAACCGCGGCAACACGCCGGGAACTTGCACCACCGCGTAAAGTTGATCCGGGTCGCCGGGGCGGCGGAGCAACACCGCGATGTTCAAGGACTTATTCAGCAAGTGCGGGAACGGGTGAACCGGATCGATCGCCAGCGGCGTTAGTACAGGGAAGAACTTCTCGCGGAAAACATCGCGTAAATGGCGTCGGTCGTCTTCGCTCAAGTCGCTCATCGGCCGAACGACGATGCCGTGGTCGGCGAGTGCGGGCAGCAGTTCGGTTTGCAAACAGCGATAAAGTTCGTCGACCATGCCGCGAACGACTTCGACGATTTTTTCGAGTTGGGAATTCGGTGCGAGCCGGTCGCCACCGGAACTATGCGCGATCGACGCCTGGACTTTTTGTTGCAGCCCGCCGATGCGAACCATGAAGAATTCGTCGAGATTCGAGCCGAAGATCGCGAGGAATTTTAGGCGTTCGAGCAGCGGTACCGAGGGATCTTGCGCTTCTTCGAGTACGCGACGGTTGAATTCTAGCCAACTCAATTCCCGGTTGATGTACAACGCGGGGTCATCCAAATTCACGCTCATCGCCAACCTCCGGACTATGCAGGAAAGCATATCTTACGAGTCGAACCGCGTACGTAATTATCAGGCACGTCAGATCGCGTTTTGCGTCGGGAGCGGATCGCATTCGTATGGGAAAGTCAAAAACCTTAGAAAATCGCGTAGGTTTTTGTTGCA
>JAYSYI010000556.1:0-3304 GCA_043727665.1 Limnoglobus sp.
GCGATCGTCGGAATCCGCACCGTCGCGTCGGTCGGGTCGTCTTTGGTTTGTGCCAAAAGTGTCAAAATGGCTTGCCCACCACATGCGGTGAGTTTCTCATCGAAGGTAAACGCCGCCGCTTGACAGACCGCCCACGTCGCGATTGCTTGGCGGAATTCACTGTCGCCTTCGAGCGGGATCCGCAACGTCGGGTTGACGCCGAACAGAAACTTGCCATGTGCGAGTTGCCGACGCGCCAGCCACTCAGCCCCCGTGCGCATTCCGAGCACCGCCTGTGCGGTTTCGGGAGCGACATTCGCGAGGTTGGGATAGCGCGCGATCGGCGGTGACTTCGCAACCACGGCCGCCGCGGGCGTGACATTTTGCGGCGCGGTTTTGCCCAAGATCGATGACGGCAACGTCATCGGTGGGGCTTGACCGAAACCGGTCGAAGCTGCGGCCAGTGTGCAAAAGCAGATGAGATAGCGCATGGGAAACCTCCGTGTTTCCAACGGTAGTCGACGAGTGTATGCCGTAGCCTGATAAAAAAACCTTGCCGCGTCAACCCGAAATCGACGCGGCAAGGTTTGGAAGATTGCGATCGGCAGATTAGCCGACGATTTGCTTGATTTTGATGCGGATGTGCGGCTGGCGGTGACCGCGTAACCGCTTCGATGCCTTACGGCGACGGAACGATTGTGCGACCGTTTTCACGGTGGGGAAATCGACGACTTCGGCAACAATCTTCGCCCCGACGAGCAGTGGGCGGCCAAACTTTGGGCCGGTTTCCCCGCTAATCAGAAGGATTTTCGTGATCTCGATCGTGTCGCCTTGCTTGACGTCGCGGTAGTCGATTGTGACCATCGCGCCCTCTTCGGCACGGTACTGGCGGCTACCATCTTCAAAAATCGCGTACATCGTCGTGCCCTTAAACTCGAAATTCGCTGCTTTACGAATAGAATGTCTTAGTAATGCTGTCCGTGCTGGCCAGACCCAAGCGGAAAAATCCAGCCCGTGACTGTTGCGATGTTTAGAGTAGCATGTTCTCGTAGCACCGTCGCGACGCAAGGCATACCGGAATATGAACCTTCAGATACTTGACCAACTGGCCACAATTATCGTCCGCGATCGCGATACGTTGCTCGCGAAGTGGCGGGATCAGGTGCGGCAACTTCCCTCGGCGAAGCACCTCGATTCGCCCACACTCAACGACCACATTCCATTGCTAATCGACGAAATGGCCATCGCATTACGTACACGAGACGACCAAACGATACCCGAATCGCTTCGCGAGGGAAGCCCGCCCGCGCACGGCTTGCAGAGACTCAAAGATGGATTTGATATCGAAGAAGTCGTCGCAGAGTATAACATTCTCCGCGGCTGCATCCACGATCTCGCCGACGATGGTGGCCTCAATCTTCAAGGCCGACCGTTTCATATTATTAACAAAGTTCTCGATGGTGCGATCGGCCTCGCCGTACAGACCTACTCGAATCAGCGTGCGAAAGAAATGCAACACAAACGCGAAGAGTATCTCGCGTTTGTCGCACACGACCTCCGCACCCCGTTGAATGCGATTACACTAGCTGCAAAGGTACTCGAACTGATTTTTCCCGAGCGAACCAGCAACGCGGAAACGTCGAAAATGCTGAAAGCGTTGCACCGCAATGTACAGCAACTGTCGGGACTCGTGAGTAAAGTCATCGAAGAAAATAGTAATCTGCAAACCGAACTCGGCGTACACTTGCAACGCCGTATGCTCGATTTGTGGCCACTTGTCGAATCGCTCATCCACGATCTGCATCCTGTTGCGGAAACTGCGCATACACAATTGATCAACTCCGTGCCCGATGACTTGATCGTGTATGCCGATGCGAGTTCATTGCGGCGGATTTTTCAGAATCTGATTGCGAATGCCATTCGCTACACGCCGGGCGGGCAAGTGACAATCGGTGCGCGAAAAGGCGACACCGACGGTGCCAGCGAATGTTGGGTGAGCGACAACGGCGAGGGAATTACCGACGAGATGATCGGGAAAGTCTTCGACAAAGGCGAGACCGATTCGCAAAACGAAGGCGGAACCGGGTTGGGTCTCGCCATCGTTAAGACATTCACCGAAGCCCATGGCGGGGAAGTCGCCGTCGACAGCACGCCAGGTACGGGCACGACATTTCGGCTAACGCTGCCCGGCCGTGCGGCAAGCAAAAACGAATAACGCTACTTCTTGTCCGGCTCTTGGCCATCGGGTTCGGGTGGTTGTTTGCCGTATTTTGCGACGTAGTCCGCGGCGGTCTTGGCTTTCAACTTCGGGTCGCAAATGAAGCACTGGCTTTTTGCACGGCTGTGCTCCTTGCACCAGTCGCCCTTCGCCTGAAATGCCTTCGCGACTTTCGCGCTGCACATGCTACACTCGGCCTCCTTCACGCCGTGCTCGTCGCACCACCACTCGCTGTGTTTGCTGTCGGCTTCCGGCTTCTCCTCGCTCTTGGCGACGACTTTCGCGTCCTTCTTCTCGGGCTTGCTGTCGCAGCCAATTGCGATCAGGCCAACTAGCAAAACGCACAAACTTCCCATCGTCTTCATCGTTCGATCCTCCTAAAAAAGTGCCCTTATTGAGCGGAAACCGTTGCCGATGCTTCCACTTGCGTACGTCGTCGTTCCGGAAATCGGAAGACGACGAACAGCACGCGCAACACGAGTAGCGACATCACCATCGCCGAGATCACACCACCGATGACGACCGTTGCCAACGGGCGTTGCACCTCGGCACCCATGCCCGTACTTAGCGCCATCGGCACGAAGCCGAGGCACGCGACGAGCGTCGTCATTAGTACCGGTCGCAACCGGGTAATCGCCGCTTCTTCGACGGCTTGTTCCAAGCTGCGGCCTCTCTTTTGCAGTTGTCGAACGTAGCTGACGAGAATCATATCGTCGAGGACGGCCACGCCGGAAAGCGCGATAAAGCCGATGCCCGCCGAGATCGAAAATGGCATATCGCGCAACCACAGTGCGAAGATACCGCCGACCCAGGCGAATGGCACGCCGGTAAACACGCGGATGGTGTCTAAAACGTTGCCATAAGTCGCGTATAGCAGGAGGAAAATGAGCACGAGCGCGATTGGCACGACGATCATCAATCGCAGTCGCGCCCGAACGAGTTGCTCGAACTGCCCACCGTAATTGATGTGATACCGACCGGGCGGCAACACCACTTCGGCTTTGATTTTGGCTTGGGCCTCAGCGACAAACGTACCGAGGTCGCGGCCCCGTACGTTGCAAGTAATCGCGATTCGGCGTTGGCCCCACTCGCGGGTGATCGTCGATG
>JAYSYI010000557.1:0-10006 GCA_043727665.1 Limnoglobus sp.
ACCACAATAGGGCCGTACGACTACTGGGCAGTCGAATATGCGTACCGCCCGCTGGGTGGCAGCACCGAAGGCGAACTGCCGGAGTTGCTGAAGATCGCATCGCGCGCCGCCGACCCGAACCTGATCTATGGCACCGACGAAGATCTGATCGCGTCTTCGGACCCGCTCATCAACCAATGGGATTTGGGCAGCGATCCGTTGAAGTTCGCGCAAGACCGTATGAAGGTCGCGCAAGACCTGATGCCGAAACTCGCGGACAAGATCGTCGAGAACGGCGAAGGCTATCAGAAAGTCCGCGTGGCATTCTCACGATTGCTCGGCCAGTACGGGAATGCGTCGGCGTTGGCGGCGAGTTTCGTTGGCGGCGAAGCGATGTATCGCGACCACAAAGGCGATGCCAACGCACGCGATCCATTCGTACCGGTGTCGGCGGCCAAGCAGAAGGAAGCACTGAAGTTCTTGCAAGAAAACGTGCTGACCGACAAGCCGTTCGACTTCCCACCGGAATTACTCCGGAAACTCGCACCGAACCGCTGGTTGCACTGGGGGAACGATGCCTCGGTGCGGCGAGTGGACTTCCCACTTAACGACCGCATCCTCGGCATTCAACAGGTTGCGTTGTCCGAACTGTTCGACGCCGCCACACTGCGCCGCGTGCAAGACATCGCCCGTAAAGCCGCGAAGGACGAACAACCGCTGACCGTTGCAGACATTTTCCGTGCCACGACGGACAGCGTATTTGCCGACCTGTCGCTTGGGGATAAAGCGTCCGTGGTGAAATCGAGCATCATCCGCCGCAATCTGCAACGTGCGTATCTGACGCGTCTCTCGACGATGGTCGTCGGCAGTCGCGGCCCGACGAACCCACTGGCGGCATTACTGGGAATTGGTGGCGGCGGTAGCGCACCACCGGATGCGAAGAGTCTCGCTCGCAAGCACCTCCGCGAGGTTGGCAAGCGGATCGACGACACATTGAAAGCCGACGACGCGAGCATCCGCAAAATCGACGGCAAACCGATGGATGATGCCGACCGCGCCTATCTGGAAGAAGCGAAAGAGCAGATCGCCAAAGTGCTCGACGCCAAGGTGAGCGCGGGCGAACCGTAACGCGGCAAAGTTTCGGAGAACAATCGTGTATGAGTCCGAACAGCATCAGCGCGACTTGTTCAATTCGCCTGGGTATTACTTATTTCGTGGCACTCTTCGAACGAGTGCGTTCACAAAGGGGTATCAGGGTTGTGGAGTTACGCCCACATCCATCGATCCAGTTGTTGCCACCTTGTTCGCATGCCGATACCTTATGGATGGTCCGGCAGTCGTATTTC
Source organism: Limnoglobus sp. (assembly GCA_043727665.1). GTDB lineage: Bacteria > Planctomycetota > Planctomycetia > Gemmatales > Gemmataceae > Limnoglobus. The sequence continues at coordinate 1,326 of JAYSYI010000557.1, forward strand.
TTGCTTGGAAACCCGACTTTCAAGATTTGCTCGATGGTCCAAACCTGTCTAATTTTTCTTACGAATGCGCGGTGAACATCGAGTTGCCTCCTTATGAATTTGAAAACCGTTGTTGCTTCTGCGTCCCCGTCAAGGATTCCATCGCGATCTTAAATGAACTCGGTTACCGGCTGCCTACCAAACTTCCGGATCTGGGTGCGTTGACGCAGGCGCTCCTGCTATCGAATAGAATGCTTTCGGAAGACATCGGCCACTATGTAGACCGGTGCCAGCAATTTCCAGCAGGGGAATGAGGAAATGGAATTTTACATTTCGGTCAGCGCGAGTGGAGAGACGGGGTTTCTTTCCATAATCGGTCGTTGCGGCAGCGAGCCGATTCGCCCCGGTGCGGAATTCTTCTCAATTCTAAAAGAAAAGCCACGACGATATCCCGATGGCCTCGAGTCACCGCGTGAGATTGAGAGATGTCAAACTGTCCGTCTCAAAGTCCAAGAAGTGGAAATGTACGGCAAGAAAGTGGATTTTCTGCCAGCCAACACGACCGGCGTTCTTCGATGCGTGGACTACTCCATCTCGCTTGTTCCCGGCGGATGGATCCTGACCGATCAGTGCGTAGCAGCAAAAGTTTGACCGATTCACCGGCATCGCGAAGGCGCTGACTTTCTTGTGGATCTCGACTCTATAAGACTGCGGCTTACTACTGCTTTGTCAACTTCTCACGGAGCTTGGGCAGTTCGGATTTCCAGTGCTCGTACGAGTAGCGTGCGTCTTTGGGAAATGTCTCGCGGGGGATGCGGGGTAACGCATCTTCCATCTTGGCGAGCGTGCGTGCGGCTTCGTTGGTGTCGGGCGCTTTTGCGGCCAATGCGGCGTGGAACACGAGGCTGCCGACGACGAGTTCTTCCGGTGTGCCCGCGTGCTTAACGATCAGTTCCTTGCCTTTAGCGACAGCGGCGGCGGTGTCGCCCATTTCGACGAGCGTATTCACCGTCCAGATTTCGCCCCAGTTACGCAAGAACGGATCGTTCGACTGCGAGAGTGGCTTCAGATACTCCAGCGCTTCGGTGTAGATTTTCAATGACGCGGGGTCGATCTTGGCTCTTGCGAGTAATGCGCTCACCATCCACAAACGGCCTTGGTCGGCGTATGTGCCCGTCGGGTATAGCGCGAGTTGCTTACGGAAACGGCTCTCGGCTTCGGGGTACGCTTTGTCGCGCATCTGCAATTTGCCGAGTTCGAAAATCGCGCGTTCGTGCGGGACTGCGTCTTGCGGGGCGACGGTTGCGGCATCGGCGAGTTGGGCGTATAAGTCGCGGCCAAACTTCGCGGTCGTTTCGGCTTCTTGCTTCACTTGATCGGGACTCAGGCTGGTCGGTGCGGCGGCAAGAAGTTCGTTCCCGCGTGCCACGTGCAGCGTCGCCAGCCGATAGCGGGCCGCGTTCGCGGCGCTACTCGGCACGGCCATCGCCTTCTCCAGTGCGGCTTTAATCGCAGCGAAATCGCTTGCGGGTAGCATCTCCGCTTTCTCGACCCACGCTTGCCCGGTCTGATCGGGCGTCACCGTGGGCGATTCCAAAATTTTATCGACGAGCGCCGTCGCGCTCGCGGTATCGTCGGCGCGGCGATAATGCTTTATTGCTCTCATCCAGTGCGACATTTTGCGTTCGGCATCGGCTTCGAGGTCGCCGAGGGCAGCGAATTCCTTCGCGGCACCGAGGTACTTCGACTTCGCATCGGCTGACCCGACCGAGACTTTCTCCAAGCCTTCTGCCCACGTCGTTTGAATCTCGGCACGATATTCGGCCGCCTTGGTGCTGGTGTCGATTTTGCCGTACGCGGTGGCGGCGCGAAGTGCAGAGGGGAAGTCGCCTTCGTCTTTGCTCGTTTGAATCACTTGCTCGAATACCGCTTTCAATTCCGTGTTTGATACTGCTTCCATCGTGCCATCGGTCGGCGCGACGGCCTTTTCGAGGTACTCCACGACTTCGGTTCGCAGGCCCTTCGCCATCGGGTCGCGCAACTTGAGTTCCGCAAGCCGCAGCGATGCGATCGCCACCGTGGCCGGTTCTTTCGCCGCTTGTTCGAGGTACGGCATCGCCTGTGCAGTTTCGCCTTGTTTCAAAAGTGCGTAACCGGTGAAGTAGCGAATCGCGCCGAGTTGTTCGGGTAGCAAGCCGGGCGTCGATTGCGCGGCTTCGAAGAGCTTCACCGCTTCGGGCCAGTTATTGTCGGCGAGCGCGAGCCGTGCGAGTTGCACCTTCGCCGAAGCGAGCACTTCGACGGGGGCATCGGCACCGATGTCGTTCAACCACGTTCGCGCCTTGGCAGGTTCGTTGAGCATCAGGTTGAGCTTCGCGAGTTCGAGTTTGCAATTCGCGGCCATGGCGGGCGAGGCCCGGTTCGCGCCGCCGAGGTAGGTCGTCAACTCATCGCGGGCGAGTTTCCGGTTGGCGGGCGTGGCACGAGTGGCGGCGCGGGCAATCAGGCGTGGGCATTCGCTGCGGTCTTCATCCGGTGGCGTCGCAGCAACCAGCGCAAGCATCACGGCATTCGCGTCGCCGTTATCGGTAGCGGCCCGTGCTTTTGCGGTGCGGAACGCCAGCCTTGCGGCATCCTTGGAACCTTCGAGTTTCTTCGCATCGCATTGCTCGAACTGCTTGAGTGCGTTCAACCATTCGGCGGTGTCTTCGGGGCTGTTTTCGGCGAGTGCGAGGAAGCCGCTGCCCGCGAGGAAGTGCGAGATATTCGACGAATCCGGATAACGATCCGCATCTTCGGCAACCTGTTTCGCGAGGTTTTCCACCGCAATCGGGTCGATCGGCTTGGCTTCGAGTGCCGTGACCAACGATGCCCGGTTGGCCACGTGGCTATCAGTTGGGTTCGTCGTCGGTTTCGGCGTGTAGATGAACGCGGCTACGAGCGCCACGGCACCGGCAACGAACGTCGGCAGTTGCCAGTAACGACGCGGTTGGGGCGCGACCGCATCGGGTGGCGGCATGATCGGAACCGGTTTCGGGGTGAGCGTTGCGGTCGGTATCGGTATCGGTGCGGGTGCCAAGTCCGTGGCCATGATCGCTACCTGTGTTGTGGGTGCATTCAGAATGTTCCTTCAAGTTGAACAGATTGCCCATACATCGGTCAAGTGCAACCGTTAGTTCGCCAGGAATGCCTGAATCTTGGCGATCACTTCTTGCGTGGCGTCTTCGAGGAGATAGTGGCTGCAATCGGGCCACGTGTGCGTTTCCGCGTGTGGGAAGTAGCGCTGCCAGTCGGCGAGGAAGTGGCGATCGAAGACGAAGTCGCGGAGGCCCCAGAGTAGCAACGTCGGCGTGGCGTGGAACTGCGGCAACGCGGCTTCCACCCCAGAGACGATATCATAACCGGGGTCGGTTTTGCGAAGCGGAATCGTTTGCACGAACTTCAGCACCGCGATGCGGTTTGCGGGCGTGTCGTACGGCTTCAGGTACATTTCCCGCACTTCCGGCGACAGCGGTTTGCGCGTGACGCACCACTTTGCAGCGAGTTTGCAGAAGGCGTTTTGCTTCAGAATCAGCCACTCGCCGAGCCACGTGTTCCGCCCGAGCCAGAGCGACCACGGGAAGCGTTTCGACATCGGCAACGGCCCGCAACCGGTGTTGATCGCCACGATACGCCGGATGCGTTCCGGGTGCCGCGTCGCGTAACCCATGCCGATCATGCCGCCCCAATCGTGAACGATCAGCGTGATCGGCTCGGTGAGGTTCAGCGAATCGAGCAGCGCTTCGACATCGTCGATTCGCGATTTCAGCGAGTAATCGTACTGCGAAAGCGGCGGTTTATCCGAAAGGCCGCAACCGATGTGATCGGGGACGATGCAGCGGTGCGTGCCGCGGAGTGCGAGGACGAGATTGCGGTAGTAGAAACTCCAGGTCGGGTTGCCGTGGAGCATGACGACGGGCGAGCCTTGGCCTTCGTCGAGGAATCGGAGGCGTATGCCGGAACGGTCGAAGGTGCGACCGTGGAACGGATAGAGTTCGGAGTGTTCCGGGTTCACCATTCCAGCCCGAGCATGAGGCAATTAAGTCCGCTACCGATGCCGAGCCAGCCGACGCGGTCGCCGGGTCGGAGGAACTCGCGTTCTTCGGCAACGGCAGCGGTGAGCGGCAGAGACACTGTGCCGATGTTTCCGAGGAACGGAAAGGTGCTGAAGTCTTTTTCGAGCGGGATGCCGAACGCGCCGAGGACGGCATCGCGGTGACCGGCCCCGACTTGGTGGCAGATGACTTTATCGAGAGACGCCGCCGGCCAAGAGAGCTTCGTCAGGAATGAACTCCAGGTACGGAAGCCGAGATCGACGCCGTACTTCAGCACTTCACCGGCGTGCGTTTCCATGAATGGCACCATCACGTGCCGCATCCCGATGTCGATGCCTTTTTGCACAATCGCACCGGCATTCGCACCGAGGTACTTTCGCACCGCATCGGAAAGATCATTATCGAGGAGCCGTTCGATCGGGGCGGGGAACATCGACTCGAGGCCCCAACGGCAGAGTGCATGATGTTGCGGCGCGTTCTTGGTGACGCCGCCGATGAGCTTACGTCGCTTCGTATCGGAGATATTCGCCGACGTGACCAGCACGGCCACGGCACCGGAACCACCCGTGAGTGTCGCTACCGACGACCGATAGAGGTCGATCGACTTCGTGTTGATCATCCGCTCGATGACGTTCTCGTTAATCTCGCGGGCCGTCTCGCAGGAAACCACGAGGCCAGCATCGGCTTGGCCAAGTTCGATGCGGTTCGCGACTTCGACGACGCCATTCAGGACGCCGAGGCAGGCATTGCTAATATCGAACACCGCGCCATCGGGGCTGATGCCGAGGTTCGCGGCGACGGCGCAGGCGGTGGCGGGTTCGAAGCCTTCTCGGCAGACACCCGCATAGATCAGGACGTCGATATCTTTCGCAGAGAAGTTCGCCTTGGCGAGCGCCTTACGGGCGGCGGCCGAGGCGCTTTCCGATAGCGAGTGTTTCTTTTCCCACCAGCGCCGCTCGCTGATCCCCGTTAGCAGTTCGAGTTGCCCCACGGGGAGTTTATGCGCATCGTAAAACGGCTTGAGGCGCGCTTCGAGGTCTGCGGTGGAAATGACGACGGGCGGAAGTTCGTAGCCGATCGACTCGATGTGAACGCGGGAATAACGCATAGTTTCGTTCGAGTCGTTGGCTTAGCACAGGATGGCACAGCACGGCCACAATCTCCCAGTCACTCTAGTGTGAAACCGGTCATCTGGTAGATGATACGCCCGTCGACGATCAAGAATCCGTTTGCGGTCAGAGATTTCGCAACAGTATCTTCATCGACAATTTCGAGCAAGACCGTCACTTCGCGATCCGTCGGGACGACCTGCCCGCGATAAGTCCATTCGTGCGAACGATTTCGGGCGACGGTCTGCCAGCCACTTGGCGGGGCGTTGCCCCACTTTTTCCACGCCACGAATTTGAACAACTGCAAGAACGACTCCAAACCGAGCGAACCGGGCCAGACGGGATCCTGGTAAAAGTGCGCCTGGAAGAACCAGAACGAAGCATCGACCGCGATCCTTCCGCGGATCAACCCGAGCCGCTTCGCGCCGCCGTTTGGCTCGTAACCGTCGATCGTGTCGACCATCCGCAGCATCGGTCTGGGGAACGGCGCATCGTGCGGCAACTTCGTTGCGATCGCGCCAGGCTGCAAGACCGGCAGCTTCGCGTTCGGCATCCCGACTTGGTTGACGAGTGCGGCTTTCCCGAAGAAACCGAAGTACGTCGTGCCTTCGTAAATCTTGCGTTCGCCCTGCCGCACGCACAGGTCGTAGTGCTGGATAATCATGCCGCCCGACGACGACACTTTGGACATCATGACAGTCGTCGTCAGTAACCCTGCGTCGGGGCCGACGGCTTCGAGTTGTACCGCTTTGCCGCCGAGGTTGCGGAACGACATGTCGCTCGGCGAAGTGAGTGCGGAGCCGCAGTACGCCGCCAGCCAGCCGCACGGTTGCAACGCGATTTCCAGCAAGATGCTGAACGGCATTCGCGGACAGCGGTTCGCCTCGAAATACCATGCATCGGGTGGCACGCGATACTCGGCAACGCACGACGCACCCGCTTTCAGCACGAACGGCTCGCCGGTCACTTCGGTAATGCCGTCGATGAACTGGTACGGCGGGCCGGGCAGGCGGGCGATCATCCGTTCGCGGTCGAAGATGCGGTACGGCTCGCCGAACGCCTCGGACGGGTTGCCGTTCGAGTACGCCATAATCGATGCCTTGTCGTAGCGGTACGGCCGTTTGTGCGACCAGATTGCTTCGAGGCGTTCGCGCGTGAGGCCCGTCATCCGCAACGATAAGTTCGTGATCTCGACGATCGGTTTGCCGTCGGCGTACATCAGGGCATCGCCAATAGCGAACGGTTCCGGCCCGTAGCCGAGTTCCTTGATGCTCACTTCGTACGTCACGGTGCGCGAACTTGCGAGAACCTGCCCGCGGCACTTCAGGCGGCTCTTCACTTCGGGCACCGGCTGGCAGACGACTTCGCCTTCCTCGCCGATCCAGCCGATCCGCATGAGCAACACGCGCAGCGTGTGCAAGCAGCATTCGTACATCAATGTGCCGGGCATCACTTTGTCGTCGATGAAGTGGCATTCGATGAACCACTCCTTCGGGCGAATGTCGTATTCCGCGCGCACAAAACCGAGGCCGAAGCGACCGCCGTTCGGGTCGACGACTGGCACGCGATCGACCAGCCGCAACATGCCGCCGGGGAGTTTCATCGGCGTGCGCAAGTTCAGTTTGGCGAAGTCCGGGCCGAACGCGGCGGCAATCTCACCGCGGCGCAGGGCTTCGACTTCCGCGTCGCCGAGTGCGATGGGCGGAAGCGATACCCAGTCGGTCCAATCGGGTGGGCGTTTGCCGGGCACGGGTTGTTGGTCGAGTTTCGTGTGAACGATGCCAACGCCGGCCGCGAGTGCCTCGGCAGTGAAGAACCCCGCGATGCCGCTCTGCATACTCAGGAGCGGTTGGCCGTCGATGCTTCCCTCGAAGTGGAAGCGGAACAGCCACGCCCCGGCTTGGTGGAAAAATTCGTCGATGTGGATGTCGTACTCGATCCGCTCGCCGACTTTCGGCAGCCCGCGATGGAACGTCACCACGGCATCGAGCAAGCGATACACCGCCAACCCGCGCGTCTGAAAATCGATGCCGAGGAACCCCGACAGGAGCAAGTCCGCCTGCCCGCTTTCGACCGTGACGCTCGTCGGGCAACGGTTGGTATCCAGGTACCACCGGTCGGCACGAACGGCGTGATCGGTGACGATGCGTCCCGATGTCATCGACTTCGGTTCGCCCTCAATACTCAGCACGCGGTCGACTAGCATCAGCGGGCCAGCGGGTAACCGGACGCGGGTTGGGAAGGTGTCGATTTCGGCGAACATCGCACCGAGTACGTCGGCGATTTTGCCGTTGGCGTACGCCGTGCAATCGTCGAAGCTCAAGGCGCGCGGCACTTCGGAACGCACACGAATGACGCGCGGTTGGCGGCGTTGCATTCGCTCGAGGATTTGCGTTTGCAATTGCAGTGTGGCGATGGCGGTTTGCGTGAAGCCATCGCTAACGTGCAGATACTTCGCGTGTGCCTCGGCGGCCACCTCCGCGGTGCGGCCGGCCGCAGTCACGAACGCGGCGAGATCGATTCGCGACGGCATCGCCACGGGTGGCAACAACGGCGGCGGTGGTGTTTGCGTAAGCGGGGCCACGACCAGCGGCGGCAGTTCCGGAGCCACGATTTCAGCCACAAACACCGATGGTTCCGGTTCGCAGTATGGCACCGGCGCACCGGTGCGAACGATGAGGTTCCGCGACAGGCGGCTCGCGGTGGCCGGCGTGTGGCCGACGCACATCGTGTCCATCCCGTACAGTTTGCCGAGGCTGATTGGCACCCGTTCGGCGATCAGTTCTGCGAACAATTTTAGCACGCCCGTGACGGCATTTTGCCCGGCGAAACAGACGGCGCGAGCGGCATGTGGACGTTCGCCGAGGATCGCACGGATCGTCCGCGTACACGACTTCCCCGGCCCGACTTCGACGAACGCACGGATGCCATCGCGGTAGGCACTCTCGACGACGGCAGGGAAATCGATCGTGTGCAACAACCCGGCGGTGATCGAGTCGGCGGCGGCGGCTTCGGTCACTTGGTACTCGCGGCCCCACGCCCCGCTATACACCCGCAACCCGCTCGGTGCCGTCACCGGCAAGCGGTGCAGTTCGCGGTACGCGGCCTCGACGGGGCGGCCCGCTTCGCAGTGTGCGAGCGTCACGCCGTCGAGCAACAGGAACCGCTGGCCGAGCGCGGCCACGAGCGTTTCCACATCCGCTTTCACCCCGCCGATGACGCACTCGTTCGGCGCGGTCACGATCAACAAGTATGCGTGCAAGTCGGGCCGCAAGTGCAAACGCACATCGTCCGGCGCGACCATCACGACGCCGGAAACCCAATCGAGCGGCGATGTTTCCGGCGTACCGAACTGTGCGCGTGCGGCGTTAAACGGCGGCCCGAGATCGGTGCCGAACAGTGACGATTCTTGAATCCGCCGGAACATTTCGTCGCGGCTCGTCCAGAGCCGCAGCCCGAACAATCCCGCCGACTCGCCGAGGCTCTGCCCGATCATCGC
>JAYSYI010000558.1:0-9985 GCA_043727665.1 Limnoglobus sp.
ACGGCACGGCCATCGATTTCGAGTTTCACCTTGCCCGGTGCCGCCCCGGCTTTGGCTTTGCCACTCACACGCACCGCCGACTGGAACTTCACTTCCCGCCCCGCCGATGCCACGCCGCGACCGGCGAGAATCGGGTCGAGCGACAGGTTCGCAGGGTCAAGCGGGCGATCTGGCGCGATGTTCGCCACCCAGATTCTCGGGTCGTGCGGCTTGCCGCCCTTCGGCACCAAGTCCCACTTTGAAAGTGAATTTTCGTCCGCCCAGCTGTGCCGTTGATTGTCCGTCACGATGACGATATCGCGTTCGGGGCGTGCGGTTTCGAGTAGCGACCACGCGGTTTGCACGCAGGCGGGCCAGTCGATACCCCCACGTGGCGGCGTGAGTAAATCGAGCGCATTTCGTGCCTGTTCGCGGTCCGGCGAGAGCGTACCCAACAGCGGCACCGCTTGTTGGCGGGCCTGGTACACCGCCACGCGATCCCCCACGCGCAGCGTATCGATGAACCGCCCCGCCCACTCCTTCGCCGCGTCTTCACCGGTCTTGCCATCGTTCTTGTACGCCATGCTCGCGGAGCCATCGATCACGATCACGACATCGCGTTGCCCCGTCGGCGTGCCGAAGCGATTGAAGAACGTGCTCGTAATCGTCAACGCGGTGAGCGCGAGGACGATCAGCGCGACGATCACCATCCGAATGAGCATGAGCAGGAAATGTTCGACGAAGACTTTCCGCTTTGTTTTCTTGCTAATTTGCAAGAACTGCATCGCGGCCCAGTCGATTTCGTCGAAGCGCTTTCTGTTGAAGAGGTGAACGATCGGTGGGATCGCAACGGCGGCGAACCCAGCCAGCAAAGCGAAATTGAGCACGGTGAACATACGGGCGTTCGGCCTGGCTTTGTTAGCGGAGGGTTCGCCGGGCGAGGTACACGCCGAGCGCACGATCGACCGGCTCGTCGGTTCGCAGCATCACGTAATCGACGCGCAAATCGTCGCAACGCCGACGCAGCTTCTGCCGATACTCTTCGAAGTTTTTCAGATACTCTTCGCGCAGCAGCCGGGCATCGGTTGTGATTTCGTGTTCGCCCCGTTCCAAGTTACGAAACTTCGTCGGGTTCTGGAACGGGAAATCGACTTCTTCCGGTGCGAGAATGTGGAACAGCAAGACTTCGTGATTTTTATAGCGAAGGTGCTGCAATGCCCGTCCGAGCGTTTCGGCATCGTCGAAGCAATCGGAGAGAATAATCACCATGCCGCGGCGTTTCAGGTAGTGGCCCGCAAGTTCGTGCCAGACGGGCGCGAGTGCCGTCTCGCCACCGGGCTTCGTCGCTTCGAGCGTTCTTAAAAGCATCAATAAGTGCTTCGAACTCGTCTTCGCCGGCGAGACTTGATTGACTTTCGTATCGTGCGTGATGAGCCCAACGGCATCGAGTTGGTGCAACATCAGATACGCCATCGAGGCCGCGACTTGCTGGGCGTACTCGAACTTGCTGAGTTTCTGTTTGCCGCGATACTTCATGCTGCCGCTGGCATCGACGACTAGAAACGCCTTGAGGTTCGTTTCTTCTTCGTATTCCTTGATGTAGTAGCGGTCGGTTTTCGCCCAGAGTTTCCAGTCGATGTGTCGAATCTCGTCGCCGGGGTAATACTGGCGATGTTCGGCAAACTCGACGCTGAATCCCTTGAACGGGCTGCGGTGAATACCGCTGAGGAACCCCTCGACAACGCGCCGCGCCACGAGCGTCAGACCGCCATAGCGGGCGAGTTCGGTCGGGTCGAACAGCAAAGCCATAGACCACTTCGGGCTAAAAGGAGCGTGTAAAACTATCGTACCAAAATGCCACCGCTTTTGGCATTTTGCATCTCGAAAACGGCTCTCATAATCGACGTAAGTCAGAATTGCGGAGTCTCTAAAACCGGTTTATCGGGTGTTTTTCCGGTTTTCGAGTCCCAAAAAGTCGCTTTTTTGATCGAGACTTACTGATGCGTCTGCCGTATCTTGAAATCGCATCATAGGTTATGTCGACGGTAGTCGATCCGAGAATCGGCGCAAGTACCGACATTTCCACGACACTTTGCGACATTTTCATGTCACAATGGCGCATTCTCGCGTCATTTCGCGACACTTTCGCGTCATTTCGCGACACTTTCGCGCACGTCGCAAAAGTCGACTTACGTCATATCGTCTTGGATTTTTTGACTGTTGGCAATCGTGTGGGTGGGATCGAAAAAATCTCCATCTCAAACTGACATCAACCTTCGTCAGTATCTTAGCGTCGTTGTCAAAACCTGCCGCGTGCAAGACAACCCGTTACTCTTTCTGGCGAAGATCACCAACGAACTCGATGTTCGCCACGAACGCCGTGAAACGCGGTGATATTCGGGCAATCTGTTTCGTACTCAAAACGCTGGGTAAGGATCGCGGTTACGGAAAGATTCGCCTTTGCCATGTAAACACGATTTGGCTAGCGCTGTTCGGCTCACTTTCGCATAATCTCACTTCCACCCCGAATTCTCGCTCTGATGCTGGTGAAACGTGCCGCCATTCACGATTGAAAATCCGATCCTGAATTCGCCGTTTCTCGAACCGAGCCACCACAAATGGCGCGTCGGGTGTGCAAAGAGTTGGGACAACGCAGGGGAATCATCGTCCTGAACGATGAGGCGCACCACTGCTACCGCTCGAAACCGCTTCCGTCCGGTGCAAAGCTCATCGGCGATGAGAAGAAAGAAGCGGACACCCGCGAAGAAGAAGAAGCGCGACTTTGGATTAACGGACTCGAGCGGTTCAAAAGAAGATCGGCGTGAAGACGGTCTACGATCTCTCCGCGATGCCGTTCTAACTCAACGGCTCGGGTTACAACGAAGGCGTTTTGTTTCCGTGGGTGGTTTCGGATTTCTCGCTGATGGATGTCATCGAATCCGGCATCGTGAAAACGCCGCGTGTGCCGCGTCTCGATGCTCACTGACTGTTGGGACGCCAACACGGTGACGCACATTCTCGGCGTGCGGGCATTTCGTACGCAACTTCTTTGCGAGCAAGTCGTCAGACGCGGTCTGCGCCGAATCAGCTATTCGCTCAACGAACACGCGGAGGTCGATGTCAGAAGAAGTGTGAACGGACAATTCTCGAATTCCACAGTATGCCAAAGTCTACAGGTATGACAACCTTACTTCTCAAGAGGCAACACTAAAGGTAACGTATTTGTTTGATTTTAATCGGCAACAATTTCACTCCGGACAATCTTGGCACTTGACAACTGGCAATGACGGATTGAACCGATTAGCCCACGCTAAAACGACCAGCAGCGACTTCCTCGAACTCGCTTACATACGTGCGGTATCTTGAAGACTTTCCTGTTGCTGAATTCACGAGTGTTTAGACAGATACGCAGACAGGTGCGTTCACAGTTGACAAAGTCTGTGTAGTTCAAACAAACACGAAAGTTATCGAACGATGCATTTTAATGGCGACCATGCCCGGTGACTTCGTTCTCGATCCGACGTGCGTGCGGAAGGGGACGAAGGTTTTGGTGGTGGAATCGACCCCTTAACCGGGGGGAGGCCCGATTCTGGCTCCCTCCCCGGTGCGGGGAGGGCTGGGGTGGGTGAATGCAGCAAATCAAACCCCCCTCAATCCCCCGCAACCGGGGCGAGGGACGAAACGATTGGCCTTCGGGCGATCGAAGACATTCGGTTAGGCGATCTTGTGATCGGTCACGAGGGTCAATCTCATCGCGTGTTGCGAACGCTTCGCCGTCGGTATGTTGGCCCTATGATCGGGTTGAAATGTGCGAAAGGCCCGACACTTTGGGTTACGGCGGAACACCTCGTTCTCACTCAGCGACGCGTGCAAGCGTTGAGCGACATCGGCGGTTGGAATGGTATACCGGCTACGCACCTCGAATATGCGCGAACTTTACGCAAAGAATCTTCACCGCCAGAACGAGTGTTATGGGGACGATTGCGGAATCGACAACTCGGCGTGAAGTTCCGGCGGCAACATCAAATCGGACCGTTCATCGCGGACTTCTACTCTCGCGATGCGGGATTGGTCGTCGAAGTCGATGGCGAAACGCATTCCACACCCGAAGGAGTCGCCTACGACAAGCAACGCGATGCGTGGATGACTCAACGCGGCCTAACGATCCGACGATTCACGGCAAATGAGGTCGGAAGCAACCACGATGATGTCGTCGAAGAGATTTGGAACGAATCCCGGCAAGCCGTTCTCGAAGACGAACCATCGAAACAGTGGGGTTCGTGCGGATCGACTTTCGATTGGCGATGTCGTTTTCGCGAGCGAGAATCAGCATACCTAACCGCTGGTGAGTGTCGATCAAACGGAGTCGGATGAAGAGGTTTACGATCTGGAAGTCGATGGCGTTCATTCGTTCGTCACAGAGACATGCGCCGTTCATAATTGCGGTTCGGGCACGACGGCGTGCGCTGCGGAACAATGGGGCCGACGCTGGATTTCGATTGACACCTCCCGCGTGGCACTGGCGCGGACGCGGTTGATGGCCGCGAAGTTCCCGCGACGCGACATCAAGGCCGGGTTCGTTTACAAAACGGTGCCGCATGTCACACTGAAAAGCATCGCGAACAATCCCGACATCAAGGAAGGGTTGACCCGTGCCCAAATCGACATCGCCATTCGCAAACACGCCGACACCGAAACCTTGTTCGACCAACCGTACGAAGACAAGGACCGTTCGCGTGCGCCGAAAGCTCGGCAAGCCAAGCCTGATGTAGGAAAGTGCGTTATGGAAAGCGATAAACGATCTGCATTCCGCATTTGTTACGCATCCCGGTCGATGGGCACGCCATCGATCGCGCCATCGAAGAAACGCCAGTCGTTGCTCACGAGGTCCACGCTCGCCTCATGAAACGAGGCGTATTGTTTGGCCCAGTTGCGTTTGCCTTCGATCCCGTTGTATTTCCAAATTACACGGCCTGCGCCGTCGCCGCGATACTCGATCGTGCAGCCAACCATCGAGTCGTCGGGCAGCCACCATGCATGAAAGAATTGGCCGGATTCCAACGCTTCTTCGATTGCAGTGAGGATGAGACTCGCCTTGGCCGCGCGTCCCGGCAACGCTTTTCGCTCAGAGACAGTCAAGTGCCCGGTGAAAACCAGTTTGTGGATGAGTGCCTTTTCGTACATGGTATATTAGTTTGTATTGCGCCGAAGATGCCGAAAGAGAGAAGGCAGGCTGGCATCATTGCCGATTGACGCCGTTCGCTGCGTCCGTAACCCAAGTGGGAACGAATCTTTCACGGGTAGACGATATGCCGAGTTACAACCCTGCCGACATCGAACGCCGGTGGCAGCAATATTGGGACGCGAACCAGACCTTCCGCACGCCCGATACCGACGGTGACAAGCCGAAGTATTACATCCTCGACATGTTCCCGTATCCGAGTGGCAGCGGGTTGCATGTCGGGCACCCCGAAGGCTATACGGCGACCGATATTCTCGCCCGCTTCCAGCGAATGCGTGGCTATCACGTGCTACACCCGATGGGCTGGGATGCCTTCGGACTGCCTGCCGAACAGTACGCGATCCAGACCGGCCAGCACCCGCGAACGACCACCGTTGCGAACATCAATACCTTTCGTCGGCAAATCCAGTCGCTCGGTTTCAGCTACGACTGGAGCCGCGAAGTCGACACGACCGACCCGAGTTACTTCCGCTGGACGCAGTGGATTTTCCTGCTGATTTACGACACGTGGTACGACCACGACTTGCAAAAAGGGCGGCCGATCAGCGAATTGCCAATCCCGCCCGAAGTGACGGGTGAAGCGGCGATACGCAAGTATCAGGATGGCTTCCGGCTGGCGTATCAGGCCGAGCAACCGGTGAACTGGTGCCCCGAATTGGGCACGGTGTTAGCGAACGAAGAAGTCATCGACGGCAAGAGCGAACGCGGCGGTTACCCCGTCGTGCGGACGCCGCTGAAGCAGTGGCTCCTGCGCATCACCGCGTACGCCGAGCGCCTGCTCAGCGACCTCGAACCGCTCGAATGGTCCGAGAGCATCAAGCACATGCAGCGTAACTGGATCGGCAAAAGCGAAGGCGCAGATGTCACTTTTCGAATTCGGAATTCGGAATTGGGAATGGGGAATGAAGAACCGGATTGCGAGATTCAGGTATACACCACGCGGCCGGATACGCTGTTCGGTGCGACGTACATGGTGCTGTCGCCGGAACATACACTCGTAGACGCGATCACGACGCCGGAACAGCAAGCGGCGGTAAAGGCTTATCAGCAAGTCTCTTCGCGCAAGTCGGACTTCGAGCGCACAGAGTTGGCGAAGAAGAAAACCGGCGTATTTACCGGCGCGTTCGCGATCAACCCGGTGAACGGCGCGAAGATTCCGATCTGGATCGCGGACTACGTGCTGGCCACTTACGGTACCGGCGCAATCATGGCGGTGCCCGCACACGACGAACGCGATTTCGCGTTTGCGAAGCAGTTTGATTTGCCGATCGTCACCGTGGTGACACCGAGCGAAAAGTGGCTCAAAGACACGGGCAGTACGATCGAGAATCTGAATTCCGCGTACACCGATGATGGTGTGGCGATGAACTCCGGAATGCTGAACGGCATGACCACCGATGAGGCGAAGCGGAAGATTGCCGCGTGGCTGATCGTCGAAGGAAAGGGCGTATCGCGTACGAATTTCAAGCTGCGCGACTGGCTGTTTAGCCGTCAGCGATATTGGGGCGAGCCGTTCCCGATTCTGCACGGTGAGGATGGCAGTGTCATTCCGCTGTCCGTCGACGAATTGCCACTGATGCTCCCGGAAATGAGCGATTACAAGCCGACGGGCAGCCCCGATGGCCCGCTGGCGAAGGCGACCGACTGGCTGACCGTCGTGCGCGATGGCAAGACGTATCGCCGCGAAACGAACACGATGCCGCAGTGGGCGGGTTCGTGCTGGTACTTCCTGCGTTACATCGACCCGCACAACGCGAACGCCTTTGCCGACCCCGCGAAACTCAAGGAATGGCTGCCCGTCGACCTGTACATCGGCGGCGCGGAACATGCCGTGCTGCACCTGCTCTACTCGCGATTCTGGCACAAAGTGCTGTACGATCGCGGCTACGTCCACTGCCCGGAACCGTTCCAGCGGCTCGTAAATCAGGGAATGATTCTGGGTGAGATTGAGTACAACGGCTACGAAGCCGAAGATGGCAGACCAGTTCCTTTTCATCTTGCAGAGGAAGTTACAGATGTTGGTTACGTCGAGGTTCGTGCGGAGTCTGTAACGATCACCGGTTACACTGCACGGGCCTCAAATACGAGGCTAATAATCCCCTACATTCATCTAAAGGAAGTGACAATTAGCGAAGAGGATGTTGAGAAGCGAGGTCAAATATATTTTAGAAAAGGTAGTATCGATGTAACAGTTTCGCCACGGGCACACAAGATGTCTAAATCTCGTGGGAATGTTATTAACCCCGACGATGTCGTGAAGGAGTACGGGGCCGATAGTTTGCGGTTGTTCGAGATGTTCATGGGGCCCCTCGAAGCGGTGAAGCCGTGGAGCACGAAGGGCGTCGAGGGCGTGTACCGGTTCCTCGGTCGCGTCTGGCGGATGATGATCGACGATGCCGCCGAAACGCCGAAGTTGCACGCGAATGTTCGCGACGTGCCACCCGATTCCGAGACGCTTCGCCTGTTGCATCGCACGATTCAGAAAGTGACCGAAGACACCGACGCACAGAAGTTTAACACCGCGATTTCCACGATGATGGAGTTCGTCAATCACACGACGAAACTCGAATCGCGGCCACTCTCCGTGCTGTCGCCGTTCGTGTTGTTGTTGGCCCCATATGCGCCGCACATTGCCGAGGAACTCTGGGCCACGCTTGGCCACAGCACCACGCTCGCCTACGAGCCGTGGCCGCAATTCGACCTGGCACTCACGAAGTCCAGCACGATCGAAATCCCCGTGCAAGTGAACGGCAAAATGAAAGTGATTTTAACCGTGCCGCACGACATTGACGCCGCCACACTGGAGGCCGTCGCCAAAGCTGACCCGAAGATCATCGAAGCGATCGCCGGGAAAACGATCCGGAAAGTGATCGCAAAACCGCCACAAATGCTGAACCTCGTCGTGGGATGAAATCGCCTCGGTGACTCACTCGGTCGGTTTTCGCTTTGCGGCACGGCGTGGTTTGGCTACCGGTTCTGCGGTTGGCTGGGAGGCGGTTTCTGATGGGGAATCGACGTCGTTATCGTGGTCGTCGGCGTCTTTGATATGGTTTTCGCGATCCACGAAGATCACACGCGCTTTGTGCTTCTTCGCGTCGCGGCTCTTCAAATCGGTGAAGGTGGCGATGATGACGACATCGCCCTTCTTGATGTGGTGCGTGCCGCCACCGTTGACCTGAATGATGCCGGTACCACGCTCGCCGAGTATCGCGTACGTGATAATCCGACTGCCGTTCGTCACATCCCACACGTGAATTTGCTCGAAGGGCAGGATGTCCGCCGCATCGAGCAAATCCGCGTCGATACTGAGGCTTCCCTCGTAATGGATGTTTGTCTCCGTTACGATCGCGCGATGAATTTTCGATTTCAGGACCGTTCGCCGCATGGTAATCTCAGTGAGTTCGACAGCCAATTTGGGCACTGCTAGTGTACGAAAAGCGAATGCGCGAGGAGACGACTATGCGGTATGTTCTTGCAGCGATGATTAGCTTCAGCGTTGACGTTGCGGTGGCGGCCCCGCCGGATCGTGCGGCACTGCTTCGGAAAATGGAACTGGCGATGGGGCCGTTGCCGGGCGCGGATCGCAAAGTGCCACTCGATGTGAAGATCGTTTCGGAGGAATCGTTCGACTGGGGCACGCGGAAGAAAATCACGTTCGCCACCGAGAAAGGCGACCGCGTTCCTGCGTGGTTGCTGATCCCGAAAATGACCGGAAAACGGCCCGCAGCACTCTGTTTGCACCAAACGATCACCATCGGCAAAGACGAACCGGTGGGCCTCGGCAAGCAGGAATCGAAGCAACAAGCGTTGCACCTCGCGATCCGCGGCTACGTCTGTCTCGTGCCGGATTACCCGAGTTTTGGTGAGTACAAATACGATTTTCAAGCCGCATTCAAAGCCGGTTTGTACCAGTCGGGAACGATGAAAGCGATCTGGAACAACATGCGGTCGGTCGATCTGTTGCAGTCGTTACCCGAAGTCGATGGCGAACGCATCGCGGTGATCGGCCACTCGCTCGGCGGGCATAACAGCCTGTTCACGGCAGCGTTCGACGAGCGGCTGAAGGTCGTCGTTTCGAGTTGCGGCTTCAACAGTTTCCACAAATATTACGGCGGCAATCTGAAGGGCTGGTCGAGCGACCGCTACATGCCAAAAATCGCATCGGAGTTCGGCAACGACGCGAAAAAGATGCCGTTCGACTTCGACGATGTCGTATCGGCCATCGCCCCACGCGCGGTCTTTGCGATGTCTCCGATGCACGATTCGAACTTCGAAGTCACTGGCGTGAAGGACGTGATCGCGAAGCTGGAGCCGATCTATCAGGCGCTTGGCGTGCCAGAGAAACTGAAAGCGGTCTATCCCGATGCAGGCCACGAATGGCCGGAGCCAGAGCGAAAAGCCACGTACGAATTTATCGACCGCTGGCTGAAACCGTAGCCGATTCAGCGAATCCGTAGCGCCTTGCAGGTTTCTTCGTACGCCGATTCGAGATCGAGAAGGACGTGAAGATCGTCGGTCAGCCAGATCGGTAGCGACGGCAGTGGCTGACCTAACACAAGCGGATACGCCCATTCTTCGAGCCGCGTGCGTTCGTTCACTTTGTGGCCGCGGAATGTCACGGCATAGGTCGCAGGCGATGTGGGCGTAAACGCGGGGTCCGACTCGCCAATCGACGCGAGGAGTTCGCCGTAAAGGTTGAAGTTTCGCGTGGTAACGAGGTCGACAATCGAGACGCAGATGCGATTTTGCATCAATGCTGCACAC
>JAYSYI010000559.1:0-3283 GCA_043727665.1 Limnoglobus sp.
GATGCCACGTTTGCGGCGAGTGCGGCCTCCACGGTGTACTTCGTCCAGTAGTCCATCGGCTTCGCAGCGATCGATGCTACGGCGGTCATGGCATCGCCGGTGTTGAAGAAGCTGAGGGCACGAGCCGCCTGAGCGCGAACCCGCGGATGCTCGTCGGTGGCGGCCTTCTTGAACTGCTCGATGCAGCCGGGTAGACATTCGCGTTCGTCGGCGAGAATACGCACCACTGCCGCACGCGCGTGGTACGTTTTGCACGCCAGCACGGCCTCGGCCAGCTTGCTATCGATGGCGTGATGCGCCTGCTGCACCCAAAGGGCTTCGCAGCGCAGACGGTCGAATTCTGGGTCGGAATCCTTGAGCGAGGCTACCCACTGGGCCACCGCCGGTATCACCTCGGAGGCGGGCCGGTCGTGCAGTTCGCGGCGGGCACGGTAGCGGGTTCGCCATTCGTATTCGCGCAACTGCTCGCAGATTTCCGCCGCACTTTTGCCGTGCTGCGTAACGGGTGTAATGAGTTTTTTGTCGGCCCCGACGAGGCGATAAATCCGCCCCTTCGTGTGGTTGCGGTTCGGGTCGCGTTGCGAATATTGCATGTGGCCGATGAGCGGGCTAGCCCAGTCGCCGAAGTAAAGGGCACCATCTGGGGCGATCTGCGGATCGCTCGGGCGGAAGTGCTTATCCGGACTGCGGAGGAGGTCGTCCCATTTCGCGTCGTTGCCCTTAACGCGCTCGCCCATGAAGCCGGCACCATCCTCGCGAATCGTGTAGTGCGTCAGGCCGTTCAGGTTGATGACGCACGCGTAGGTGAAGTGCTTTTGCACGTTATCGGGTAGCGCCCGGCTGACGAGCCATTCGTTGCCGAGGTTGGGCCGTTCGCCGTTCGGCAAGATGAAGTTCAGCTGCTTACGGCCGTTGAATTGTTTGCCGGAGAGCGGTACGTCCCAAGCCTGGTTTGCGGTGGTGCCGTCGCCGACGATGCCGTTGTTCCATTCGTCGAACACGTAGCACCACATGTTGTACATGCCCGGCAATTTGAACTGCGAGACGTGCATAGTTCGTGGGTCGAGGACATACGCCCCGCCATCGCCCTTGCTGAGGTGCGGCCCCCACGGCGTTTCGAGCGTGGTGCTCGTCGCGATTCCTTCGAGCATGTGCAACAAGCCGCCGTGGCTCCATTCCCACGCACCGCAGGTATGGTGCGTGTCGTCGGTCGCCCAGCCGTCCATCAGGTACGTGACTTCATCCGCTTTGTCGTCGCCGTCGGTGTCCTTGAGGAACAACATTCGTGGCTGATCCATAACGAGCACGCCACCGTTGTAAAACTCGAACCCGGTGGGGCACTGGAGCTTGTCGTAGAAGACGGTGCATTTATCCGCTTTGCCGTCGCCGTTGGTGTCTTCGAGGATCAATAATTTGTCGTTCGGCTTCGCGTCTCCGGGACGCCACTGCGGGTAGGTCGGCATACAGGCTACCCAGAGCCGCCCCTTGTTATCGAAGTTGATTTGCACCGGGCTGGCCAACTCCGGGAAGGTTTTCTCGTCCGCGAACAGTTCCAGCTTGAACCCGGCCGGAACGCGGGCACCCTTAATGAGTTCGGCGGGCGGCGCGATCACTGGCCCACCGATGGCGTTCTCGGATTTGGGGCTTTGCGTGGAGCCGAAGCCTGTCTTCGGTACGAACAACTCACCGGTTTTGCTGTCGTCGGGCTTATCCGCCACGGGTTTACCCCCGGCGATATCCCATACGTAATGGTCGCGCACGGCCACCATGTTCCGCAATTTGGCATACTCGCGGGGAAACGTCTCCGTGTCCCACGTGCGACGGCCACCGTAGACGTACCAGCCGTTGACCATGCGGTAATCTTGCGAGTGGTGCCACGATTTATCGACGACGGCCGCGCGGAGTTTCTCATACTCCGACGTGCCCGGCTTGACGGCACTCGTGTTCGTGCCGAACAGAATCGCGTCGAGCGTGGCTCCGAGTACTTTATCGCCCGCTTCGTTCATCTGGAACCCGCTCACCGTCAGCTTGCCCCCACTCTTTTCGAATGCGGCGAGGGTCGGTGTGAAAGCGTCGACGAACGCGAGTTTCCGCTTCTCGGCGACGGCCTTCACCGCCACGGTGTATAGTTTCAGGTTTTCGTTTTCCCGCTTGCCGCTCGGCAAGTGCTTGTCGCCGGTGTTCTCGAATGCGAGCGGGCTGACGAGCACGAACCGCAGTGGCGATTTCGCATCGTCGCGCGGGTAACGTTTGCTGAAATCGTCGATGAATTTTTCGTAATCGGATTTGAACTTCTCGACGCCTTCCACGCCCTTAAACGACTCGTTCCAGCCGAAGAAGCTGAGGATCGTATCGGGGCCGAACGCGGTCAGTGGGTCGTCGATCTTCGTGTAATCGGCGGAGCGTTGGCGAATGCTGACTTCGTCGCCGGGGAAACCGAAGTTGCGAACGACGAGTTCTTTCGCGGGGAAACGGAAATGGAGCATCGTCTCGAAGTGGCCGTACAGGCTCATTCGCTCGGCGTTCGTGTTGCCGATAAACGCGATTCGCTCGCCTTGTACCAGTTCCAGTGGCAGTTGGCTGGGCGGCAGTTCGCCGCGTTTCGGCTTCGCCGGAGCGGGTTGTTTCTCTACTTTCTGGGTGGCCGGTTGCAACGGTTTTTTCTGCGAGAACGCATCCGAGGAAAGTAGCAGCCCGGCGATACCGACGCCGGTGATTGCCATGAGCCATTTACGAGAGAGGAGCATATCGACAAAACTCCGATAGGTGACTGAGTTTACGGGTTGTTCGGTTCGGGTGGTTCGTTTTGGAAGGCCGGGCGGTAGAGTACATTGTCCCAAATATCAACCTCATACTCAAGCATCTCGACCGGATTTACCAAACGGTGAATCAGATACCGCCCTGTGCCGCCACCGGAACGGAAGATCGCAGGCTGATTGTAAGGGAAGCACGCACGCGATCTCGCGGTCATGCTCGGCGGCAAAAAGTCCGGTCCCGCGTCCACCCAATGCGGCTGAATCTCTGGCGGTGCCGTCACGTACACGCGAATCAAATCGGTCACGATATATTTCGCCTTCGGCAACGCGAACTTCACCAATTCGCGTTTCATCCGGTAATACGTCTTCTGCGAAACGAGCGTCGTGTTCACGTGCATAAACCGGAAAATCGGCTTGTTATTCAGTTCCAGATACACCGCATGGGGCGAGTCGTGCCAGCAGATGAGTTCGCCATCGCGCACGCCGAGTTCGCGTAGTTGGTCCGCAATTTCGCCGATCTCCGCAAC
>JAYSYI010000560.1:0-3278 GCA_043727665.1 Limnoglobus sp.
CGGGTGAGCGATGCGTTTCCGTTCGCCACGCCGGAGTCGAACGCCTACTGCTGGTGGGTGTTCGTCGCGGGTGTGTTGCTCGTCGGCGCGTTCTTCATCGGTTGGATGTACCGCCGCGACAGCCGCACGTGCCACTGGTACGTGGCCACCCCGCTCGCGGTTTTGCGGCTGGCAGTATACGTGCTGTTGGCGACCGCGTTCCTATTGCCGGCAAACCAAACGTGGGAGACCGTCGCGAAGAATTCGCGGGTGGTGATACTTCTCGATGTCTCGCCGAGCGTGTCGCAAATCAGCGACGATTTCGCCACCGCTGCGACACCGAAACCGACGACGCGATTGAGCAAAGTCCTCGATTTCCTTACCGACGAAAAAGTTGGCTTCCTCAAGAAGCTGATCGAAAGCCACCCCGTCAACGTCTACCGTTTCGGTTCGCGCCTCGACGACGAATCGCAGATCATCGCGAACGATTCGCCCGTATGGACGGCTGCCGAGTGGGAGGCCTGGACGAAGTACGATTTCAAACCGTGGCTGTTGCGTGGCCTCTCGCCAGCAGGCACGGAGACGATTCGCAAATCGGCCGCGTGGAAGGGCGTCGAACCCGGAACCGCCGAGTGGGCGACGGGCTGGGGCAAGCTGCCCGATGCCGAAGTGATTGCGGGTTTAACCGAAGACGATGCCAAGCTGCTGCTTGATAATCGCAGCAAACTCGAGAAGCGAATCGATGTCGCGCGGTCGATTATGGTCGGTACGAACGTGCCCGATTCGATCACGTCGGCCGTGAATCGCGAGGCGGCGAACATGGTGCAAGCGGTGATCGTGTTCAGTGATGGCCGCAGCAACCTCGGTTCATCGTCGGCATATTCGGAACTGAAAGAACGCGCGAGCCGCGAGAAGATTCCGATCTTCACCGTGGCGGTCGGCGAGCCACGCGAAAACATCGCGATTAGCATCACGGACTTGCAAGCACCGGATCGCGTGCCACCGGACGAACCGCACAAAGTGATCGTCGAAGCCGATGGCGTGGGGTTGGAGAAGCAGGAAGTCGAAGTGAAACTCGGAATTTACCTGCCGACGCGCGACCCGAAGAAAGACCTGCCCGACCACGAAATGGTCGCGAAACTCACATTCCAAACGGGCGAACCGCCGCACGGGCAAGTCGAGTTCGTGATCGATGCCGACAAGCTGCCGGAGGCATTGACCGAAGACGCGAAGAAGGAAGAAGCGATTCGTGCGGGCAAGCGCAAACAACTGAAACAAGGCGCGTGGTCGATGGTCGCGCGGATCGCGCGCGACAAGCGCGAGGTGTTCCCAAACGTCGAGCACATCAGCCCGCCACGGGTCGTTCAGGTGCTCGAAAGCCCGCTGCGAATTTTATTATGGGCGAGCGGGCCGACGCGAGAATACCAGACGTTACGCACCTTGCTCATGCGCGAAGTGAACGAGAAACGTGCGGAAATGAGCGTGTTTTTGCAAAATGAAGGCGGCCAGGCAGGGAACATCGTGCAAGATGTCTCGCCGGATCGGTTGCTGATTCGCTTCCCCAATCGCTTCGATGTGACGAGCAAAGCGACCGACAAACCCGAAGACAAATATTACAACCTCCACGAGTACGACCTGATCATCGCGTTCGACCCGGACTGGTCCGAACTCTCGGCGGCGCAGGTCGAGGACTTGCGTACGTGGGTGGTCGATGGTGGCGGCGGGTTCGTGTATGTGGCGGGGCCGATCCACACGTATCAACTCGCACGCGCTGATGAGACGGGGCGGCTCAAGCCCGCGCTTGAGATGCTTTGCGCATTGCCCGACGACATCATTTTAATGCAAGCGCGACCGACGCCCCGCAGCCCGCGGCGCGTGCTGATTAAACCGAACGCGGACTTCGACGTGCTCAAGCTCGATGACACCGTTGCTGACGACCCAACGGCAGGTTGGGAACGCTTCTTCACCGGTCGCGACAAGTACGTGCCGGATGCGGACCAGAAGAAGAACCTGAACCCGAAGAACGGCTTCTTCTCGTACTATCCGCTGAAGGCAACCAAGCCCGGTGCGGCGGTGCTGATGGAAATTCTCGACGTGAACGAGCGCGGCGAAGCCGAGGCAAAACCGTACTTCGTGGCGAATCAACCGGGCCGCGGTCGCACCGCGTTCCTGGCATGGGGGCAGATGTGGCGAACGCGGGCGGTAGAACCGAATTACTTTGATCGCTTCTGGATTCGCCTCGCTCGCAATATGTCGTCTGCACGGCGGAACGTGCAGTCGTTCCGCGGGCAGGTGCTGGTAAACAAGGAATATACATCCGGTTCGATGATCCGCGTGCAGACGCGGTTACTCGCGCCAAACAGCCGACCGTACCTGCCCGATGCGATCAGCCCGAAGTTTATCGTCGAGCAACTCGATTCGGATGGCACTTCGAAAAAGAAGTTCGGCCCGTATCCGCTCGCCTCGAAGAAAGGCGCATCGGGGTTCGATGGTTACTACACCGCACAGGTGCTCGCGGACCCGAAGTTGTTCCCGCCCGGCGACTTCAAATACAAGGTCGTCGTCGACATTCCCGATAGCCCCGGCGACACGATCTCCGGCGAGTTCATGGTGCGGAAATCGGACCCCGAACTCGATAACGCCCGCCCGGATTTCAACGCGCTCATCAGCGCGGCGAACACGCTCGAAGACGTGCAAGCGAAGATTACCGAGCCCGGCGTGTTCGATCGCCTAAAGGGGAGTGCAACCGACCCGGCCCGCGTGAAGTTAGCGTTCAAGATCGCCGAACGCGAGAAACTCGGTTTGATCCCGTATTGCATCAAGGCCGACCGGAAAGAGTTCCGCAACCGTGGGCCGGTCGAAGACCTTTGGGACACGCCGTTCGCGCTACCATCGTGGATGACGAGTTGGTTCACGAGTGCGGTGGTGAACATCAGTTATTTACTGCTCGCCGCAATCGGCCTGCTTGCCATCGAATGGACGGTTCGCAAAACGACTCGGTTGGCGTAAGTATCGCGATAACTTTTAACTGCCTCGGAAGTGAAAATGGCTGCCTCGACCGCAACAAAAACCGAAGACACCGGCGTGGACGCGAAGATCGTTCACCCGCTCGAACAACTCCGTTCTGGCATCCGCCAGTACGTGTTGAGCGATGGCTTGCTGACGGCGGGGCTATTCGTCATCCTTTGGTTTTGGCTCGGAATGGCGCTCGATTACGGCGTCTTCCGCGCGACCGCATTCGACTGGGTTCTCGATGCCCCGAAGGCACTCCGGGCCGTGGCACTCATCGGCCTCGGCGT
>JAYSYI010000561.1:0-3276 GCA_043727665.1 Limnoglobus sp.
CCGCTGACGAACGACATTTACGCATCTTCCGAAACGCCGGCACCGAGCAGTTCGGACCGTGCATTTTGGCGATGGGCCGAGGCGGACAATGCCTACAACGTCGACCAACTCATCAACAATAACGCCACGCCGACGGGTGGCCCCGCGAGTTGCCTTTGGACGACGTTGAACTGCGGGCCGAACGAAGAAACATTCAGTTTCCACACCAGCGGGGCCAACGTGGCAATGGCCGATGGCAGCGTAAAGTTCCTCCGGGACAGCCTCGGCGGCGCGACGTTGCGTGCGCTGATGAGCGCCGACGGTGGCGACTTGCCAAACGAAGACTATTAGTAAAGTCATTCCGCCCTCCATTGAGACGCCGCTATGTTCCCGCTGTTTTGCTCGCTGATTCTCGTCGGTGCGTCGGATATTCGCGTCGATCAGCCGTACGCGGGAACGAAGTCGCAGCCGGTCACTTACGATGTCGATTTTCGCGTCGTAGTGACGGCCCCGCAGAATACGAAACGCCTGCGCGTGTGGGTGCCAATCCCGCCGAGCGATGCGATTCAAACGGTCGAATCGCTCGGCTGGTCGGTCTTCCCGAACGATGTCAAACCGACGATCGCGACGGAATCGCTATTTGGAAACACCTTCGCGTACTTCGAATTTGCCCAACCGCAAGGCGCGCAGATCATCGGCCATCGGTTCCGCGTATCGACTGCGGAGGTACGCTGGAACATCGACGCGCAAGCGGTGCAACCGATCAAAGACTGGCCGAAAACGTTCGATCCGTTCCGTCGTGGCGAGTCGCTGATTAAAGTGGACGACCGCTTTCAGAAACTCGCGAATGAAATCGTCGGCGACAAAATGGGATCGACTTCGAGCCTCGCGGCCGTCATGGATTGGGTCGGCGATAACTTGACTTACGATCACTCGAACACCTCACTTGTGGCAGACAGCACCCACGCCCTCACGATGAAGCGCGGCGATTGTTCGGACTATCACGGCCTGTGCTCGTCGCTCGGCCGTTCGCTCGGATTGCCGACGCGCGTCACTTACGGACTGCATGCATTTCCAAAAAATCTGCCGAGCCACTGCAAGCTCGAAGCGTACCTGCCGCCGTACGGCTGGGTGAGTTTCGACGTGTCTGAAACGCAGCGACTCATTCTGCGAATCCGCGAATCGAAAGACCTGACAGACCGCGAGAAAGCGGAACTCACCGCATCGGCGACGGCTCGATTGCGGGCAGGGTATCGCGACAACACGTGGATTCTAACGAGCCGCGGAACCGATTACGAACTCGCGCCAAAAGCGAGCCGGAAGATTCCGCTCGTCTCGACGATCTGGGCCGAAGCAGACGACGTGCCGTTACCATCGCCCGACCCCGCCGACACGAAAAAACGCGAGTTTGCTTGGATGACTGCACACAAATACACGCCATCGGTACCCGTGGTCTATCCGTTCAAAGACTGGTCAAACCTGAAGGCAAAGTGACGTTATACGGCAGGCTTACGTCGTGACGCTCTGATCCCGGATGCCTACCGGACTCATAGAATTGACTCGTCATGTCGAGTCTGAAAAGGTATCTGCTACGGCACCAACTTCCATTTTCGGAGTTGAGCTTTCACGTCGTCGGTCCACGGATAGGCGATGGGCCGTTCGGGTGTCGTGGCTTCGATACCGGGAGAGCGTGGCAAACCGGCGACGCGGAACGTCGTCCCCTCCTTCACCAAAAGGAAAAGATAGTCCCCGGCGGCCAAATCGCGCGAGCCGTTCACCGCCAGTGGTGTCACGCATTTGTCGACGCGACCAATCGTGATCGTGCCTGGAATTTTGTCGGCATCCAGCGAACGCAACACTTCTTTGACTTGCACTTTCGGTTCGGCACGCCCGGAGGCATCCAACGTTACGGTGCCGACCACGACGTGCGTGGCCGCCGTCAGTTGCGCCGAGGAAACAATTTGCACCGTGCCCTTCTGCGAGACCGCGAACCCGAGCCACGCGAGCCAGCCGAAAAACAGTATCGCAGCGATGTACAAGCGGATTCGTGCGAAACTCATCGTTCGGTCTTTCGCGAAGGATAGGCATCGGCCGTCAGCTGATAGCCTTCGGTGAGCGCGTGCGGCAAATCGAAAACATCACGGAAATCGTTCGGATCATCGCGATCCGACCGACTCAGTTTCTCCGAATCGATCAGCAGAAACACCATGTCGCCGAAATCGCTGGTGGTGTGGATGCCCCACTGCTGGAAGACCATCGGGGCCATCATGCCAAACTGCTTGATGGCAAATTCGCATGCCCCGCGCAGTAGCTCGCCGCCATCGACGTGCCGGTCATCATCGCGCTCGTTGCCCTCGCGGCTTTTCAATTCTTTTCGGCCGAGGCGATCTTGCGTGTACGTTACCGAGTCGCAGACGAACTCGTAGGCTTCGCAGGCGAAACGCGGATCGTTCCGGTACAGTTCCAAAATTTTCGGGTCCAAGGTCGCTCCTTCCCGCAGCTATCGATTGACTTCATCGTTTTACAACCGCGTCAACACTTCGCTAACCGAAACGGGTAATCGCCGTCCATCTTCGAACTCAATCAGCAGCCGTTTCGCCAAAATTTCGTGCGCCAATACGCGGCCCTGGCCCTTCGCCGTTACCACTCGCGAACCGACGGGCGGCAGTTCTTTCTGGTGTTCCTCGTAGACGTCTTGCTCGTAACGCAGGCAGCATTTTAACCGCCCACACCGCCCCGTGATTTTATTCGGGTCGAGGTTCCCGCGTTGCAGTTTCGCCATCCGCATCGTCACCGCGGGCATCACCGCCAGATGCGTATTGCAGCAAACGGGTTTGCCGCAGTCGCCGTAATCGGCGAGGATTTTCGCCTCGTCGCGCGGGCCAATCTGCCGCAGTTCGATCCGCGCATGAAACTCGCGTGCCATGCTTTTCACCAACTCGCGGAAATCGACGCGATCCTCTGCGAGGAAGTAGAAGATCGCCCGTTCGCCTCCGAAGATTCGCTCGATATCCACAATCTGCATTGCGAGCTTGTGCTGAACAATCAGCCTCTCCGCGATGTCAAAATCGTTGTCGCGGTCCAACTCGATCTCGTGGAGTTTCTTGCGATCGACATCGGTCATCGCTCGCAGAATCTCGCCGCGAACCGGATCTTTGAGTGCGGCCACGATTTCCGAAGTCGCCGCACAGAGGATTTCGCCAGCCTCAGTACCGCGTTCACTGCGAACGATCACGCGATCCGCACGCCGATAATCGACGCCGATAGCGGCACCAAACTCGCCGATCAGGCGCATCG
>JAYSYI010000562.1:0-3274 GCA_043727665.1 Limnoglobus sp.
GGCTTCAAAATGTCCGGCATCGGCCGCGAACTCGGCTCCTACGCACTGCAAATGTACACGGAAGTGAAGACCGTCATCATGTCGATGTGAGAGGTCGCAGACGTCTACAACGATTTTGGATCTTCGAGCCACCATACTTGCGTTTGATTGGGAAATTTGTCACGATGCGGCTCAACGCTTAGTATTTGTAGGGTTGCACCTTGAACGGCCCCTTCAGGGCCGAATCGTGGTGTGGCGATCCCCAGGGCTTCGCCTTGGGCTGACAGAATCGGCCCTACAGGCCGGAAAACCCGTGTTCGCGAGCCTCAATCCGTAACGGAAATGGGAACAAGAATCTCGCGGAAATTCGATAGAAAACCCAACTTCGCATCACTTGGGGTGTGCGACTCGGTTTTGACTTGCTGTACAAAGTCTTGAGACGTTTTCGTCGTGCCGCTACTTCATCGACTTTAGCCATTTCTCGAAAGCGGGGAATTGCTTCGCGATGACTTTGTCGGGGCCGCTGAGTCGTACGTGGGTGGCTTCGTCTTTCACTACGACGATACCCCACACGACGCGATATTCGGGCTTCGTTTCCTCTTTCGATTTCGGGTCGAACGGGCGCTCCTTGTACTTCCACGTTCCGCTGATGTCGAGCAGGTGGACCGTCGCGCCGCTCACGTCGAACTTCGTTTCCTTGGCGATATCTTCGATCTTCGCGCCATCGGCGAGCACGAACTGCGTCTTCCAGCGTGGGAATTCCTTTTCGGTTTTCGACGACGATTCGGGCATCACGATCACCTCGGCATCGGCGACGCCTTCCTCGCCGGAGGCGATTTTGAACTGGTGCGAACGCAACCGGTTCGCGGGCTTCTCGGCTTTCCAGTCGGCGGGCGCATCAGACTTCAGCGTGCCGAACGGTATCGGTTTCACGGCATCGGCGGTGACGCCGAAGTTCGCGATCGTTAGTAAAAATACCGTCGCGATTAGCCATCGGGTCATCATCGTTTGCCTCGTGTCAGGGAGAAGGTTCGTCGTCATCTTTGAGTCGTGGAGAACTTGCGGTGGGTCGGTCGTCGCGATGGCTGGTCGTCATCGCGACCTCGTCGATTTCGACTTGCATCGGGTTCGCGAATGCGGCGTGGCCGAGCGAAAGGGAGCGCAAGAGCATTCCTGCGCAGCCGAGCATTAGCGTGCCGAAACCGACGCCCACCCAAATCGCGCGTACGGTCTTCCGTAAATAATTGAAAACACCTCCGCTACCGTCCAGTTGCACGAAGGTACTGGTCGAAACCGTCTGGCTGCGTTCGATAGCAACGCCTTTTGTATCAGTGCGAAAAAACGCGACATCGAGATCGACGTGTACTTCGATCAACATGCTGGTTGCACCGGGATTCGTGAAGGTGACTTCGATCGCGGGTACGACTTCACTCGCTGGTGTCGTCCGCAACCAGACTGGTTCATGCTTCACAACCATCGGCGACAACACGTTGTAAGTGACGGCGGGCTGCAACGAGGCATACCCGAGGTTGCGGTACGTGACGCGCGGCGGTTTCGCGGTCCAATACCCGCCGATGGCGTCGAAGCGGTCGGGGAATTCGACCCGCACGGGGTCGTTGAAATAGCCTTCGAGGATCGTCGGTTGTTGCGTTTTGATCTCGGCTGCCGCCGGTGCGAGGAGTACGATCGCGGCCATAAACGTACACAGGTGCGCGATGATGTGCCAACGCGTGATCGGGCTGAGCGCCCGCTTCTGTTTACTGCGATCCCCCTCTTTGACGACATCGAGTTCGCCATCCTCTTCGTGGGAACGGCTTGCGGTGCGGTTCGCTTCCAGATCGCGGTTCGGGTTCCTCAACGAGGTCGCTAAATGTGCGATCGCGACGGCCAACCCCACGGCCCCGGCGAGGCAGCCGAATACGAGTCCATCCATACCGGAAACGAACGTAATCCCAGCAATGATCGCGATGGCAATCAAGCCGCCGAGCGTGATTCGCAGATGTTGCCGTGCGTTCTTGAGGCCGACCCAATCGGGTTGGAACCGCCCGCAATCGGGGCACGCGGTCGCGTTCGGTTCGGCTTGCAGTTCGTCCGTGAGTTGGTTCGTCGCCAGTTTCGTGGCGGCCTCTTCGGATCGCGCTTGTTCGTCGATAACGCGTTCGTCGCGCATCCGATAGACGCACCCACACCCGACGCAAGTGTAGCGTTTTCGGCATCGGTAGCTAAAAGAATACGCGGCCATCAGTGTTGTTCGGGTCTCTCAATCAATCGTCTTCGTCGTCGTCTTTCTCTTCATCCGTAATCGATTCGACGTCGGGCGGTATTGCGTGGGCTTGCAGCGACTTCGCCAGCGAACGCAGATAGAAGCACGAGCCGACGGAAAGCAGACTGCCGCCAGCCATGCCCAACCACCAGAGTGTACCATACTTCGTGCTTGCGCTGGATGGCGACACGGTGATTTCGAACTCTTTGCTCATCGGTTTGTTCTGATCGTTGAAGCGATCGCTCGCATCGGCGTTCGGGTAACGCACGTTCATATTCACGCGAACGCGGATCGTCTGGCCCGCGATTTTCGGGTCGTTCGGCAATGTCAGCGTGGCCCAAATACTCGGTCTCGAATGCTTCTCGCTCGATTTCACCGAGATATTTCCGCCCCACGTACTAGTTTTGCTCGCCGACAAAATATTCTCCGCGATGCCCAAATCGGCAGCGTTCGTGATCTTTGCTATCGGCGAACCGCTCCAGTAACTCTTGACGCAATCGATCGTGTCGTCGAAATAAACCTTGACCTCATCACCGGGCGAAACCACTTGCGGGTACGATTCGCGATTCGTTTTCAGCCCGTTGAAACTCGTGCAAATCACAGGGGCCAGTGCCACGATCGCGGCAAGACCACCCGCGCCGATCCCGATCCAGTGTGGCATACCCATCGGGTGCGGTGGCTTTTCGAGGCCCGAAGTTTTCCCTTCTTCGGTGATTTCGACTTCGCCTTTCCGCACAGACTTTTCCGTGCCAGAACGGTTGGCTTCGAGGTCGCTGTTCGGGTTGCGAATCGCAATGAGGAAATTGACGACTGCGGCGGCGGCCAAGAGGATCGCCACGATGAACGGCGCGGCCGATGCACCTAAAATGTAAGTTGCACCGAGGATCACGAACATCGACACGATCGACAGCGTCACCCAACCGACGATCGAATGATTCGCCGCTCGCACTTGGCCAATCATATCGGGTTGAACTCGCCCGCAACTCGGGCACGGCCGCACGTCGACTTGTTGCCGAAGCGTTGCCTCAACGT